>JAFAIY010000100.1 GCA_019236485.1 Comamonas sp.
CCGTCCAAGGTGTGCAGGTGCAGGCCGTCTTGATCCAGGGCCAGCAGATAGCTGGCAGCCGAGCTGTCGTTGCCGAGAGTGAAGTCGCTGATCTGATCGACGCCTTCCCAGCTCGGCGCCAGCACTTCACGCAGAGTGCGCAGGTCCAGAAGACCGATGCCTGCCGACGGGGTGACGGCCACAATGGCCCTTCCTGTCGCTGCTATCTGGGTGTTGGCGGACGAAATTTTTGCCTGGCTATACCTCGCGAGGTATTGGTGCGGGGAGGCGGCCATGAGCCGGCCATTGACGAACAGCAAATAGGAAAAAGCGCCGCTGCTTTCCTCGGGGCCGGAGACCTTGCGTTTGAGGCGCGCGCTCTGCGGCGGGAGATCCCAGCCGTCGGATTCGAGCTCCTCGAAGGCCGGCACGTCGAGCTGCTGGCCGCGCGCATCGAACAGTTCGCCGCAACCTTGACGATAGGCCGCAAAGCCGACGGCGCTGCCTCCCAGCGACACGGTTTCAATGGATTCGAACTCGACGCGGCGTCCGGCCCGTGCATGCCTGAAGACATAGCGCGATGTGCCATCGTGGTGCCTGGTTTTGCGTACCGCCGCAAACCAGGCCCTGTCGCGCTCCAGCGCGCCTTTGTAGCCGGTGGGCTGGTAGCCGTCGTAGGGCTGCGCGAGCGCTTGGCTTTGCGCATTGGGTACGCAGGCCGTAATTTCACCAGCTTTGTGCGCGACGGTGCTGCCCCAGGCCGGCGCGGCAAGGGAGGCCAGCATGGCCGTGCGCAGGAGCAGATGCTTCATGAGAGTTTCGCGCTGGACGCCAGCTGCCGACGGCTCGGGCGGACCGGGGGAGTCTATTTTGCCTGGCCGGCTGCCGTAGAGGACTGGGTCGCAAAGGTGATCTGCGACAGACCTGCGCGGCGCGCGGCTTCCATCACCGTCACCACCGACTGGTGGGGGGCCGTGGCATCGGCGCTGATAATGACGATGCTGTCCTTGCCCGCGGCCGCGGCGCCGGCGAGCGCGACCGTGACCGCGGAGACGCTGCGCTCGTCCAGCGCCTGCTTGTTGACGGCATAGCGGCCGTCGGCGGCCACGGCAACAATGATTTCCTTGGGCCGGTCGCGCTGCTGCTCGGCATCGGCCACGGGCAGGGTCAGCTGCAGTTCGGTGAACTTGCTGTAGGTGGTGGAGAGCATCAGAAAGATCAGCACTACCAGCAGCACGTCGATGAAGGGGATCAGATTGATCTCGGGCTCATCGCGGTGGCGGGGACGGAAGTTCATGGTGGCGCTTTCCGCTTACTTGGACAGCTTCAGGCGGGCCAGATGGCGGACGAACTGCTCGGAGGCCAGTTCCATGCCCAGCAGATAGGCGTCCACGCGGGCGCGGAAGTAGCGCCAGAAGATCAGCGTGGGGATGGCCACGATCAGGCCGAAGGCGGTGTTGTACAGCGCGATCGAGATGCCATGCGCGAGCTGCGCGGGGTTGCCGCCTCCCGCGGCGCCGGCGCCCGACTGGGAGCCGAAGATCTCGATCATGCCGATCACCGTGCCCAGCAGACCTAAAAGAGGAGCAGCCGAGGCAATCGTGGCCAGCGCGCTCAGGTATTTTTCAAGCTTGTGTGCGGCGGCACGGCCCGCGCCTTCCATGGCGGCGCGCACCTCGTCCTCGTTGCTTTCCGGGTGGGCCTGCAGCATGCGCAGGCCCGTGGCCAGCACCTCGCCCAGGGCCGAGCTCTGGGCCAGCTGCTGCGTGGTTTCGCTGCTGGGCAGCTCCCGCGTGGACACGGAAATCGCCTCGTCCAGCAGATTGGGCGGGGCCACCTTGGCCGTCTTGAGCGAGGCAAAGCGTTCAAAAACCAGGGCCAGGGCCAGAATGGAGCAGGCAATCAAAGGCCAGATCGGCCATCCTGCGGCTTGTATGATCGACAGCAACTTTGCTCTCCCTCGTCGTTCGAAATTGCAGTCGGCGATTATCACCCAGCGATGTGCCTGCTTGGACCGTAATCGACAGCGCATTTGCGCCTGCTCAGAGCGCATGCGGCTGGCAGGGCGCCTGCCGCGGCGCTTTCAGCCCGGCAGCTTGTGCGCCTACACGCGTATAGCACAGCTTTTGTGGATAACTTTGTGCTCTTTTGCGCGGCGCACGGTGGTCGCGCAGCCGAGGAATCGGCTGGTTACGAATATGTCGACTCGGTGAAGTAGTAATTGATGATTGAAATCAACGACTTGCATGTTGCTTCCGGCCTGCTTGATGAGCCCGTAGGGATTTTGTCGCCAAGACGGCCGCACGCCGACATCTGTGGAAAATTCAGCCTCGGGCCAGACCTTGTTAACACCGCATGAATTCGATATTTGAAAGCCCGAACCCAGCAGCCGCGCCGCGTATATGGGAAGTTGGCGCTCTATGCCACGCCATTGGCGATGCCTTGCAGGCCCGCTTCAACCCCGTGGCCGTGCGCGGCGAACTCAGCGGCTTCTCGCGCGCTGCCAGCGGGCATTGCTATTTCAACCTCAAGGACGCCAGCGGCCAGCTGCGCTGCGCCATGTTCCGCCGTGCGGCCGACCATCTGGGCTTCGCGCCACGCGATGGCGAACTGGTCGAAGTGCGCGGGCGGCTGGGCGTCTATGAGCAGCGCGGCGATTTGCAGCTGGTGGTGGAGAGCATGCAGCGCGCGGGCCAGGGCGCGCTGTTCGAGCAGTTTCTGCGCCTCAAGGCCCAGCTGGAAGCCGAGGGCCTGTTCGACCCGGCCCGCAAACGCCCGCTGCCCGCGCTGCCGCGCGGCATAGGCGTGGTCACTTCGCTGGGGGCGGCAGCGCTGCACGATGTGGTCACGGCGCTGCGCCGGCGCGTACCGCATATCCCCGTGCTCATCGTCCCGGCCCTGGTGCAGGGCGCGCAAGCGCCTCAGTCCCTGGTCCAGGCGCTATCAAAGCTGTATCGGCTGGCACAGGATGGGCAAGCGAAAGACGGCGATTCGGCGGCCGGTGATGGCCCCGTCATCGACACCATTCTGCTGGTGCGCGGCGGCGGCTCGCTCGAGGATCTCTGGGCCTTCAACGACGAGCAGCTGGCGCGCATCATAGTCCAGAGTCCGGTGCCGCTGATCAGCGGGGTGGGGCATGAGACCGACTTCACCATCGCCGACTTCTGCGCCGACCTGCGCGCGCCCACGCCCACGGCAGCCGCCGAACTGGTGGCCCAGCCGCGCGAGGTCTGGCTGGGAGCGCTGGATCTGCTGCAGGGCCGGCTGGACAATGCCGTCCAGCGTCTGCTGGACAGGCAGGCCCAGCGCCTGGATCTGGCGGCCCAGCGCCTGGGCCGCCCCAGCGAGCAACTGGCCCGCAATCGGCTGCAGCTGGCCCGGCAGGCGCAGCGGCTGCGACACGCAATGCTTCTGAAATTGCAGCGGATGACGCAGAGTCAGCAAGCGCTGCAGGCCGCTTTGCCTCAGGTTGTACAGCGCGGCCTGGAGCAGCAAAGGCAGAAGCTGGAGCGCATGGACCTGCGCCTGCAGCTGCTGGACCCGCGCCTGGTGCTGCAGCGCGGCTATGCGCTGCTCAGCGATGAACAGGGCAAGCCCGTGACCCAGGTGCGGCAGGCGCCGCCGGGTGCGGCCCTCAAGGCCCAGCTGTCGGACGGCACGGTCGATGTGGTGGTCACGCAGCCGCGCCTGCTGTGATGCGCATGGGCCGATTTGACCTCAGAGTTAACCGGGTTCTTGATCAGGTCTCTTTTGTCGCCGGAGCGCTCAATGGCGGCAGGCCCAGCAGCGGCAAGCGCCAGGGCGTGAGCGGCTGCTCGGGGCCTGCCGCCGAATAGTCTTGATGAACGGCATACGGCCCCCGAGTTCTTTCTACAATGGTCCGGTTAGTGCAATACTTGACGGCTGTAGTACAGCAATGTGCCGGCCGGCCTTGCAAGCACAACGGTCATCGCCCGCGCCCGTCAGCTTTTTGAGGGGAGCGGGACTGCCCCATATTTCAACCACGAGGAAAACCATCATGGAACGCACTCTGCCCCCACTGCCTTATGCCATCGACGCGCTGGCACCGTTTGGCTACAGCCAGGAAACCCTGGAGTATCACCATGGCAAGCACCACAACGCCTATGTGGTGAACCTGAACAACCTGCAAAAGGGCACCGAGTTTGAAAACATGGAGCTCGAAGACGTGGTCAAGAAGTCTTCCGGCGGCATCTACAACAACGCGGCCCAGATCTGGAACCACACGTTCTTCTGGAACTGCATGACCCCCAACGGTGGCGGCGCTCCCACCGGTGCGCTGGCTGATGCCATCAACAAGAAGTGGGGCAGCTTCGACGAGTTCAAGAAGGCCTTCCAGGCATCGGCCGTGGGCAACTTCGGCTCGGGCTGGACCTGGCTGGTCAAGAAGGCCGATGGCTCCGTGGACATCGTGAACACCGGCGCCGCCGGCACCCCCCTGACCACCGCCGACAAGGCCCTGCTGACCGTGGACGTCTGGGAACACGCTTACTACATCGACTACCGCAATCTGCGTCCCAAGTTCGTCGAGACCTTCCTGGAAAAGCTGGTGAACTGGAAGTTCGCCGAAGCCAACTTCGCGGCTTGATGACAGTCCTCGGGCCCTATCCGCATGGGATTGCGGCCTGAGTTGCTGCCATAGAAAAAAACCTCCGTCAGGAGGTTTTTTCATTTCTGCAGCGGCATGGCGCTGCGGAGCTCAGGACCGCGGGCCGAAACTTGATCCTGCAGGCGAATCCGAGTCCAATCGACCAATGAAGTGAGATGCATGCGCGGCACTGCCTGCGCGGCCCTGGACGCGGCTGGCCGGCAACTGCCTATCTGTCCTTTTTCCGGATTGGGGAGAGCGAAGATGATCAGCAAGAACACGATCTGCCTCTGGTATGCAGGCGAGGCCTTGGATGCCGCGCAGTTCTACGCGCAGACATTTCCCGACAGTGCGGTGAATGCCGTCCATCGCGCGCCCGGCGACTATCCTGCCGGCAAGCAGGGCGATGTGCTGACGGTCGAGTTCACGCTGATGGGCATCCCCTGCCTGGGCCTGAACGGAGGGCCGGCGTTCAAGCACTGCGAGGCGTTCTCGTTCCAGGTTGCGACCGACAACCAGGCCGAAACCGATCGCTTGTGGAATGCGATCGTGGAAAACGGCGGCCAGGAAAGCGCCTGCGGCTGGTGCAAAGACCGCTGGGGCCTGTCGTGGCAGATCACGCCGCGCGTGCTGAGCGCCGCCATCGCCGACCCCGACAGCGCAGCGGCCAAGCGTGCGTTCGAAGCCATGATGGGGATGAAAAAAATCGATATCGCCGCGATCGAAGCCGCACGGCGCGGCTGATGCGTGAAGTGTGGGGCGTCCCGCCGCCGCAGCGCCAAAGCCGTACGTAGCCGAATGCCGGCCTTTCAGGAGCCAGCCAGATGAGCAAAATCGCTTTCTGCCTCGCCGGGCTGTACGCCGCCGCCGGCCTGCATCAGGCTCAGGCCGCCGGGTGGAAGATGGATGCGGCCGCGGGCAACCGGCTCGAGTTCATTGCCACCTTCGAGCAGTCGCCGGCGACCGGGGTCTTCAAGGACTTCGACGTGCGCTTCGATTTCGACCCCGAAAAGCCGGCCGGCGGGCGTCTGGACGTGAGCATCCGTGTGTCCAGTGCGGACATGGCCAGCGTTGACATCAACAAGGCGATCGCGACGCGGGAATGGTTCGACTTTGCCCGCTACCAGCAGGCCGAGTTTCATGCCAATGACATCCGGCGCCTGTCCGGGGATGCCTCCGCCGGCCGCTATCTGGCGCGCGGCGTTCTGTCCCTGAAAGGCGTGCAGCAGCCGGTGGAAGTGCCGTTCGCCTGGAAGGCGGCGGGCGCCGGCGCCATGCTGGAGGGCGAGTTCGTGCTCAAGCGCGCGGCCTTCGGCATAGGCACAGGGGAATGGGCGGCCACCGATACTGTGGGTGCCGATGTGACGGTGAAATTTCGCGTCAAGCTGAATAAGCCATGAGGAAATTCCGCGCGCAACTGGCCCTGGCTCTGGCGGCGTTGCTCACGGCCTGCGCGCAGCCCGAGCATGGGCCGCCGCCGGTCCCGGCGTCGATTTCAGCACCGGCAGAGTTTCCCGCCTCGGCCTATGTGCAGGCGGCGGCCCAAGGCCAGAAGGTGCTGAGGGTCGATCCCGCGCTTTCGCGGATTGCCATCACCGTGCGCAGCGGCGGGCCGCTGGCCAGGCTGGGGCATGACCATGTGGTTGCCAGCCGCGAACTCCAAGGCTATGTGGCGCCCGAGCAGGGCCGGGCCGACCTGTATCTGGCGCTGGACAGCCTGTCGGTGGATGAGCCGGCGCTGCGCGCCGAAGCCGGCTTCGACACCCAGCCCAGTGCCGCCGACATCGCCGGAACCCGCGCCAATATGCTGAGCAAGGTGTTGCAGACGCGGCAATTCCCTTTTGCACTCATCCATGTGCGTGCCGCCGCGGCCATGCCATTGGCGGTGGACATCACGCTGCACGGCGTCACGCGCAGCTTCAGCGTGCCGGCGGATATCGACAGTGACAGCCATGGACTGCATGTACACGGCCGGCTGGCCTTTGATCAATCCGGTTTCGGCATCGCGCCTTTCTCGATTCTGGGCGGGGCGATCCAGGTTCAGGACCGGGTCGAACTGAGCTTCGACGTGCGCGCGAGCGAGCGGTCGGCGGCGCCATGAGCGCTCGCAGCCTGATCGTGCGCTGGACTATGGCTGTCCTGTTCTGCGCCTGCCGGGCAGCAGGGGCGCAGGAGCTCAGCATAGAGACCCCGGACAGCAGCGGCGCCATCACCGTGAGCGCCTCGGCCGATATGAGAGTCCAGCCGGCCACGGCCTGGAGCGTGATATCCGACTACGACCATCTGGCCGACTTCCTGCCCAATATGCGCAGTTCGCGCGTGGTCCAGCGCAATGGCGACCAGCTGGTGCTGGAGCAGACCGGGGTGTTCGGCTTTCTGTTCTTCCAGCAGCCTATCCGGGTCAGGCTGGCCGTGACCGAACTGCCGCCGCGG
>JAFAIY010000305.1 GCA_019236485.1 Comamonas sp.
TGTACTCAAACCAAGGCTCTACAGACCTGACTTCTAGGTATATATCCGCAGCGGTCAGCAATCCTCAGGATAGCGGCGACTGGCGCACCTACACTGCGCGCTATTCCGCCGGCCCGCAGGCGGCGGTATGCCAACAACAAACCCCGGCGACACGATATGCAATTGCGCGCCACTGAACAGGCAGCCTGCCTGGCGATAGCCATTACTGGCCTGGCCGGCCGGACTGCCTGCAGCAGCACGCCCGCCGCACCGGGCCCCAGCGCCGCGGCCACAGCCCCTGCTGCCGCCCCCATCACCCAGTCCGATGCCGCCAAGGCCGCGGCCTCCGCCTATGACTTCGACATGGATGTATTCCATCCGGTCGAGGCCAGGAACGGCATGGTCGCCACCGAGCAGGAGCTGGCCACGCAGATCGGCGTGGACATTCTGAAGGCCGGCGGCAATGCCGTGGACGCGGCCGTGGCCGTGGGCTTTGCGCTGGCCGTGGCCCTGCCCAACGCCGGCAATATCGGCGGCGGCGGTTTCATGATGGTGCACGACGCCAAAAGCGGCAAGGACATCGCGCTGGACTTCCGCGAAGTCGCGCCCAAGGGCGCCTCGCGCACCATGTACCTGGACGGCAAGGGCCAGGTCATCGATGGCAAATCCCTCTACACCCACTATGCGGTGGGCGTGCCCGGCACCGTGGCCGGCATGACGCATGCGCTCTCGCGCTGGGGTTCGATGCCGCTGTCCAAGGTGATGGCGCCGGCCATCGCCCTGGCCGAAAAAGGCTATCCCGTGAGCGTGACCCTGGCCAAGACCCTGGACCAGGAGAAAAAGAATATGGGCCAATGGCCGGCCACCCAGGCCATCTTCTGGAAGAACGGCGCGCCACTGAAAAGCGGCGAGCAGCTGGTGCAAAAAGACCTGGCCCAGTCCATGCGCCTGATCAGCCAGCAAGGCGCCAAGGCCTTCTACCAGGGCGCGATCGCGCAGAAGATCGCCGCCGAGATGGCGCCGCACGCCAACGCCATCACGCTGCAGGATCTGCGCGACTACCAGGTGGTGGAGCGCGAGCCCGTGCGCGGCAGCTACCGCGGCTACCAGATCGTGACCATGCCACCGCCGTCGTCGGGCGGCGCGCATCTGATCCAGATCCTCAAGCAGATGGAGCACTGGCCCATGAACCAGTGGCGCGCGGACAGTGCGCAAAGCGTGCACTACATGACCGAGGCCATGAAGCTGGCCTATGCCGACCGCTCCGAATACCTGGGCGATCCGGACTTCGTGAAGATTCCGCTCCAGGGCCTGACCTCCAAGAGCTATGCCAGCGAGCTGGTCGCCACCATCCAGCCCGGCAAGGCCAGGCCCAGCCGGGACATCAAGCCCGGCAAGCCCCAGCCCTATGAAAGCGACCAGACCACGCATTACTCGGTGGTGGACAAGGCCGGCAATGCCGTGGCCGTGACCTATACGCTGAACACCAACTTCGGCAGCGGCATCGTGGCCCAGGGCACGGGCATTGTGCTCAACAACGAGATGGACGATTTCTCGGCCAAGCCCGGCGTGGCCAATGCCTACGGACTGGTGGGCGGCGACGCCAATGCCGTGGCGGCCGGCAAGCGCCCGCTGTCGTCGATGACGCCCACGCTGGTGCTCAAGGACGGCAAGCCCGTGCTGGTCACGGGCAGCCCCGGCGGCGCGCGCATCATCACCACGGTGCTGCAGCAGGTCGTCAACTACATAGACCATGGCATGAACCCGCTGGAGGCCGCGGCCACGCCGCGCTTCCACCACCAGTGGACGCCCGACGAGCTGCGCATAGAAAAAGGCTTCAGCGCCGACACCGTGGCCCTGCTCAAGCAATGGGGACACAACGTGGTGCTCAAGCCCGCCATGGGCCGCACCCAGACCATAGAGATCAAGAACGGCATGCTGTACGGCGCTTCCGACCCGCGCAATCCAGACGGCAAGACCATGGGCTACTAAGCCATCTGCCACCCACACGAACCGCGCCATCGGGCGCGGTTTTTTTTGTTCACCGGCCGCGCACATAAAAAAAAGCCGCGCTCACCGAGCGCGGCTTTTTGCTAGCAGGACGGCGACGGTCCCAAGGCGCAGCACGCATTGTTGCGCCCGGCCGCCGCCGCCCACCCCACCAAACGGATCAGCCTTCGACCTTCTGGCCGATTTCAAAGTTGGCCATCTTCTCCAGCGCACGCACCATGCCGGAGTGGTCCCAGGCCGCGCCGCCATGGGCCACGCAGCTGTTGAACAGCTCCTGCGCCTGGGCCGTGTTGGGCAGCGACACGCCCAGTTGGCGCGCGCTGGACAGGGCCAGGTTCAGGTCCTTCTGGTGCAGGGCGATACGGAAGCCGGGGTCGAAAGTGCGCTTGATCATGCGTTCGGCGTGCACTTCCAGAATCTTGGAGGAGGCAAAGCCACCCAGCAGGGCTTCGCGCACGCGGGCCGGATCGGCGCCGGCGCGCGAGGCGAACAGCAGGGCTTCGGCCACGGCTTCAATGTTCAGCGCCACGATGATCTGATTCGCCACCTTGGCGGTCTGGCCGTCGCCGTTGCCGCCCACCAGGGTGATGTTCTTGCCCATCTTCTCGAACAGGGGCTTGACGCGCGCGAAAGCCGCGTCGGGGCCGCCCACCATGATGGACAGCGTGCCGTTCTTGGCACCGACTTCGCCG
>JAFAIY010000428.1 GCA_019236485.1 Comamonas sp.
CGGCGTGATCGTGGCCGAGCCCGGCAAGCGCGCCTTCTTCCGCCAGAAGCGCGACACCCTGCCGGGCCAGCCCGAGGAATTCATCGAGGGCGAAGGCGAGACCATCGATTACGACGGCAAGGCCGACATCGTCAAGTTCATCCGCCGCGGCGAGATGCGCCGCTACCGCGGCGGCCAGCTCAGCGACCAGGTCACGGGCTCCATCATCGTCTACAACAACATCACCGACATCTACACCGTGGATGGCCAGAAGACCAGCGGCGGCCTGCCCAGCTCATCCGTGGGCCAGGGTGGTCGCGTGCGCGCCATCATGGCGCCCAAGGATGGTACGCCGGGTGCCAAGCCAAAGCCACCGGCCACGCCCGAGACGCCGCTGCGCCAGAGCATGACCCTGGGCGGTGACAAGGGCGACGAGAAGAAATGAGCGCCTCCGGTTTCCCCAACAGCCGCAGCGGCGAATCCGACAGCCGTCTCGAAGCCAAGCATCTGGCCAAGTCCTATGGCAGCCGCAAGGTGGTCAAGGACGTGTCGCTGTCCGTGCAAAAAGGCGAGGTCGTGGGCCTGCTCGGCCCCAACGGCGCCGGCAAGACCACCTCGTTCTACATGATCGTGGGCCTGGTGCGCAGCGACGGCGGCGATATCTTCATCGACGGCCATTCGGTGGGCAATATGCCCATCCACCAGCGCTCGCGCCTAGGCCTGTCCTATCTGCCGCAGGAAGCCTCGATCTTCCGCAAGCTCAGCGTGGAGGACAATGTGCGCGCCGTGCTGGAGCTGCAGAAAGACGAGCAGGGCAAGGCCTTGAGCCGCGACGAGGTCGAGCAGCGCCTGACCAATCTGCTGCAGGAGCTGCGCGTCGACCATCTGCGCCAGTCGCCCGCGCTGGCCCTGTCCGGCGGCGAGCGCCGCCGCGTGGAAATCGCGCGCGCCCTGGCCACGCAGCCGCGCTTCATCCTGCTGGACGAGCCTTTTGCGGGTATCGATCCGATCGCCGTGATCGAGATCCAGCGCATCATCGGTTTCCTCAAGGAGCGCGGCATAGGCGTGCTCATCACCGACCACAATGTGCGCGAGACGCTGGGCATCTGCGATCACGCCTTCATCATCAGCGACGGCCATGTGCTGGCCGAGGGCACGCCCGAGGAGATCGTGGAGAACGCCGATGTGCGCCGCGTTTATCTGGGCGAGCACTTCCGCATGTAAGAGCTCCGTATGCCTGCACGCCATTCCGCTTTCATCGTCATGCCAATGCGGGAGGTTTGCTCTTGAAGCCGGGCCTGTCGCTACGCGTTTCGCAGCATCTGTCGCTCACGCCCCAGCTGCAGCAATCCATACAGCTGCTGCAGCTGTCCACGCTGGAGCTGGCGCAGGAAGTCGAGCAGATGCTGATCGACAACCCGTTTCTAGAGCAGGCCGGCGACGAGGGCGATGCGGGCGCCGATGCTCCCGTTGAGATAGCGGCTGGCGCTGCCGAAGCCAATGCCTCAGAGGTTTTCTCGTCAGGAAATGACGTAGCAACTGCGCAGGCAGCTTCCGAATCCATAGCGGAAACCGCGGCGCCCGAAACCCCCGAAACCCTGAACTGGGAGGCCGACGGCCTCGACGGCCAGGACGGCGAATGGGGCGGCGAGGCCAGCAGCGAGTGGGAGGCGGCCGGCAGCTCCACGCGCAACCGTGAGGGCGATGGCGAAACCGATGCCATAGACCTGGCCCGCGGCCACGAGAGCCTGACCGAATTTCTGCACCGTCAGGCGCTGAGCCTGCACCTGGGCGCCGAAGACTGCGCGGCCCTGCGCTTTCTCATCGAGTCGCTGAGCGACGACGGCTATCTCGAGGACTCGCTGGCCGAACTGGCGCTGAGCCTGGCCGGCGAGGATCTGGAGGAGCGCGAGGAACTGGAGCAGCGCTTTGCGATTGCGCTCAGGCTGCTGCAAAGCCTGGAGCCCGTGGGCGTGGGCGCACGCGACCTGGCCGAATGCCTGCAGCTGCAGCTGCGCGAGCTGATCCGCAGCGCCGAGGACGAGGGCACGACCGAGGCGCGCATGAACCAGCTTCTGCTGGCCCGCTCCATCTGCGCCCAGCCCATGGACTTGCTGGCGCGCCGCGATCTGCGCAAGCTCGCCAGCCTGTGTGGCGCGCGCGAGGAACAGCTGCGCGAAGCCATGGCCTTGATCGCCAGGCTGGAGCCGCGCCCGGGTCGGCGCTTTGCCGATGTGGAGCGCCAGATCGTGGTGCCCGATGTCATCGTGCGCCCGGTGCGCGCCGGCTCGGGCCGCATGGATTTCGCGGTGCAGCTCAACCCCGAGGTCATGCCCAAGCTCAAGGTGCACGATGTCTATGCGGGCGTGCTGCGCCGCCACAAGAGCAGCGAAGGCCATGCGGTGCTGCAGCAGCAGCTGCAGGAGGCGCGCTGGTTCATCAAGAACATCCAGCAGCGCTTCGACACCATATTGCGCGTCTCCGAAGCCATCGTGGAGCGGCAGAAGAACTTCTTCGTGCATGGCGAGCTGGCCATGCGCCCGCTGGTGCTGCGCGATATCGCCGACACCCTGGGCCTGCACGAATCCACCATCAGCCGCGTGACCACGGCCAAGTACATGGCCACGCCCCAGGGCACGTTCGAGCTCAAGTACTTCTTCGGCTCGGGCCTGGGCACGGAAACCGGCGGCAGTGCCTCGAGCACGGCCGTGCGTGCGCTGATCAAGCAGTTCATCGACGCCGAGGACAGCCGCAAGCCGCTGTCGGACGCCAAGCTGGCCGATATGCTCAAGGAGCAGGGCATAGAGTGCGCGCGCCGCACCGTGGCCAAGTACCGCGAGCAGCTCAAGATACCGACGACCACGCTGCGCAAGGCGCTGTAAGCAGGACCCATAAAAAAAAGCCGCTGAGCAAGGCATCAGCGGCTTTCTTGGTGATGCGTTAGAGCATGCTCCGGGGGGCTTAGTTCGGAATCAGCCACCAGATGAACAGTAGCAGAACGGCAATCATCAGGCCGAACTTCAGGATCTTGTAGAAGGTCGGGTTCCAGCTTCTGAAGGCGCGGCGGTATTTGCCGGCGTAGAACGAGATCTTGAACAGCTTGCTGATCATGCCGCGCGGGTCACCCTCGTTGTTGGGTGAGCTGGCCGCGGCCACCACGTTCTTGCCCAGCCAGTGGTTGAGCCACTGGGCAAAGCCGTTGGTCATGGGACGCTCCACGTCGCAGAACAGCACGATGCGATTGCCTTCGCTGCGGTTCTCGGCCCAGTGCATATAGGTCTCGTCGAAGATCACGCCCTCGCCCTCGCGCCAGCTGTAGGGCTTGCCGTCGACCTCGATCATGCAGCGGTCGTCGTTGGGAGCGAGCACGGCCAGGTGATAGCGCAGCGAGCCCGCATAGGGGTCGCGGTGCAGATTGAGCTTGGCGCCAGGCGGCAGCTCGGCAAACATGGCGGCCTTGACGCTGGGAATCGATTTCACCAGGGCCGTGGTCTTGGGGCACAGCTCCATGGCAGAAGGGTGGGCATCGCCATACCACTTGAGGTAGAAGCGCTTCCAGCCGGTCTTGAAGAAGGAGTTGAAGCCCGCATCGTCGTTGTTGGCCGCGGCCTTGATCTGCATGTTGCGCTGCAGATTGACGGCTTCCTCGCGGATCTCGCGCCAGTTGGCCTGCAGCGGCGCCAGCTCGGGGAAGGTGCTGGTGGGCAGATAGGGCGTGCGCGGCACCTTGCTGAACATCAGCATGAAGACGTTGAACGGCGCGGTGAACGTCGAGTGGTCGAACAGCTGGCGCAGCACCTTGTGGCGCACCTTGCCGCGCAGATGCATATACAGCCCGCAGCCAAAGAAAAGCAGCACCAGTGCCAGAACGATGATTTTTGCCATAACTTTCAATTTTACCGGGGGTGCCGGAACGGGGCCATGGCGCAGATCAAACCGGCATTGCGGGAGGGCGTATCGGAAACGCTAGCTGCCGGCGCAGCCTGGGTGGGCGATTGGGGTGCTTTTGATGGCTATGGCTGGCGCTGTAACAGCTCT
>JAFAIY010000657.1 GCA_019236485.1 Comamonas sp.
GCGGGCCCGGCGTTTCTGTCCACGGGTCTGGCAAGGCGCCAGGCGTTCGAGGAGCTGGCACAGCCGCTGTGCGAGGGGGCTCTGCCGATTGTCGAAGCCAAGGCCTTTACGCGTGAGGAAGGTCTGAGGGCCGGGCGGCAGCTACTGGACCTGGGACCCGGCGCGTTCACGGCGGTTTTCGCGAGTAACGATCTGCTGGCCCTGGGCATGCTGGATGCCGCGCGTGAGCGCGGGGTGTCGGTGCCGCAGGACCTGTCGGTCGTCGGCCATAACGACATGCCCTTTGTCGACATCGTCCAACCCCCTCTGACCACGGTGCACATGCCGATTGCCGAGATGAGCCGGCAAGCCGCGCAGATGTTTCTGGAACATATACGCGCGGATTCCATGCCCGCAACCACGCGCATTTTGCAGACCACCTTGGTGGTGCGTCAGTCCACCGCACCAGCGCCGGGCGGGCGGTAACCGAGCCCAGCGGCCCGACTGGCAGTGCTGCCCGATGCTCCGGTTTAGTTCTGCGTGATCTTGGCCGTGGCGACCAGCTTGTCGACCTCGGTGGACTCGTTGCGGACGAAGGCGTCGAACTGTCCCGGGCTCACCGACGGCAGGTCCGCGCCCAGCGCGAGCAGCCGGGTCTTGAGCGCCTCGGATTTCAGCGCTGCGGTCGTGGCCTGCCTGATCCGCTCTACAACAGGGTCCGGCAGCTTGGACGGGGCAAACAAACCGATCCAGAAGTCGTAGTCCGAACCCGGAAAACCTGCCTCCACCGTGGTCGGGATCTCAGGCAAGGCCGTCGCGCGATGCGAAGATCCTACTGCCAGAGCCATCAGCTTCCTGTCCTTGACCATGGGTAACGCGCTGGTGATGGGCGCGAAGAACCATTGCACCTGTCCGGCGATGACATCGGTCATGGCTTCGGGCGTGCCTCTATAGGGCACATGTACGGCTTCCATGCCCGTGGCCATCCGGAATTTCTCCGCATTCATATGGGTGGCGCTGCCATTGCCGGCCGAGGCATACAGCAGCTTGCCGGGCTCGGCCTTCGCCTTTTGAACCACGGCCTTGACATCCTTGAGCCCGCTTTGCGGATTGACCACCAGGACATTGGGAACCGAGGCCAGCATGGCCAGGGATCGGAAGTCCTTCACAGGGTCGTAGCGCAGCGACGGATACAGGTAGGCATTGGCCACATGACCGGCGGAATGCACGAGCAGGGTATAGCCGTCGGCGGGTGCCGCCGCGACCTGGGCCGCGCCCAGGGTGCCACCGGCGCCGGGCTTGTTTTCCACGATGATGGGCTGGCCCAGTTCCTTGCGCATGCCTTCGCCCACGGCGCGCGCAATGATGTCGGTGGCCGACCCCGCGGTGAAGGGGACGACAACCCTGATGGGCTTGGATGGATAGGCTTCCTGCGCCCAGGCGCTGCTTGCAGCGGCGGCGGTGCCGACCACGATGGTCATCAATTTGCGAAACGGGCTCATGGACTTGTCTCCTCAAAAGGTGGTCTTAGATCCTGTTGGGCATCACCAGCAGCACGCGTGCGGGCGACGATCCGGCGTTGAACAGCTGCCGCGCTTCTTGTGGCGCGATGCGGCAGCTGTCCATGGGGCGCAGCACGGCGACCTGGCTTTCGTTGCCATGGATGGCCGTTACCTGCAGCTCTCCTTCCAGGCAGATGTAGAACTTCTCCACCTCCGAGGCGCTGGAGATGGTTCCTCCGCCGGGCTCGATCAAGGAGCAGCCGATCCAGACCGAGTCGGATGGGCCGGCCTCCATGCCCTGCAGGCGCTGCATGCTCATCTGTGCATGGCCGGGGGCGCTGTAGAACGGCGCTTGGGTAAAGGCAACGACATGCATGGCCGGCTTTCTTCAGGGCGCAAGGACGACGCGGTCCATGGAGCCGCTGAGGACCTTGCGATAGGCATCCCCCGCGCCGGACAGCGGAATCAGCGTGGCTTCGTCGACCTCGAAGGCCTTGAGCGAGCCGTCATCGAAGCCGGGCAGCAGGCTGTTGAGCACCTGGGCGCACTGGCTGACGGTGAGCTTGAGGCTGTCTACACCCAGCATCTGAAGATTGCGGCGATAGAAAGCCAGGATGTCGAAGGAGACGCTGCGTTCTATGGTCGAGATCAGGATCTGCGTGCCGCCGATGGCCAGGGCCTGCAGCGCGGTGTCGAAGTAGGGAGAGCCGACGGTGTTATAGGCGATGTCGGCGCCGCGGCCTTCGGTCGCGGCCAGCAGGTCCGGCAGCAATGTGGGGCTCTGGCTGTCGAAGGTCGCGACGGGGGAGGACGCATGGCCGCGGTATTGCCGGGATCCGCGCTCCACGCCTATGACCTTGGCGCCGGCGCGTGAAGCCAGCTGTGTGGCGGCCTGGCCGACCTTGCCATTGACGCCAAACACAATGACGGTCTGGCCCTGACCTTTGAGGCCTGCGCGGCGCAGGCCCTCGTTGGCCGTGATGAAGGGCACGCCAACGGTGGCGGCAGCGGCCACGCTCACGTTCCGGGGTTTGCGGCTGAGGGCGCTTTCGGGCAGCACCAGGTAGCGCGCATGGGTGCCGTCGCGGGTCACTCCCAGATCTCCGCCCGTGCCCCACACGTCCTGGCCAATCCACTCGGTAGGTCCGGCCACCACACGGCCGGCAAAGTCACGTCCCGGCGTACGCGGCCAGATCGCCTGGGGCATGGAGCCGAGCGCGGCTTTGACGTCGCTGGGGTTGACCGCGGCGGCCAGCACTTCGATCACGGCTTCGCCGGCTTGTGGCTGGGGCTTGTGCTGCGGGACAAGGTCCGGGGCAATGTCTGCAGCGGTTTCGGCTTTGGCGCGCAGGCGCAGGGCTTGGGAGGTAGTCATGGTGAGCTTCTCTGTAGTGGAATGAATCGGGCAGGGGGAGTCAGCGGATGGGTTGCTGGTTGCTGGGGCGCAGCCCCCAGCGCTGGCGTGCTTGCTCGCTGGTGGCCAGGCTGCCGCCCAGGTCTTCGACGATGCGCCTGGCCTTGCTCACCAGCTCGGCGTTGCTTTTGGCCAGTTGGCCCTTGTCGAGGTAGATCGTGTCCTCCAGCCCGATGCGCACATTTCCGCCCAGCAGGCAGGCCTGGGCCACGCACTGGAAAGCATGGCGGCCGACGGCAAAAGCCGTCCATTGCGCTTGCGGCGCTATCAGGGACTGAGCCAGTTGCAAGGCCTGGGTGGTGAATGGCAGTGCGTAGCGCACGCCCATCACAAAGCTGAAGATGCCGGGGCTGTGCAAGCTGCCGTCGGCCATCAGCTGCTGGGCCAGGACCAGGTCGCCGGTGTCGAAGCACTCCAGCTCGGGGACGCAGCCGGCTGCGTGGATGATTCCGGCCATGCGGCGGACGTTGGCGGGGGTATTCATCACCACCTGCTCACCGGAGTTCATGGTGTTGAGGTCCAGAGAGCAGATGTCGGGCCGCAGGGCGGCAATATGCTCCACGCGCTTTTCCGGCGGCAGCAGCGAGGTGCCGGGGGCAAAGGCCTTGGGATCGTCGGCGCTGGGAATGTAGCGCCCGCCGGGGCCGGTGGTCAGATTGATGATGAGCTGCGGGCGCTCCCGGCGCAGCGTCTGCACCACCTCGGCATAGAGCGCGAGATCCATAGACGGCTTGCCGGTTTTCGGGTCGCGCACATGGATGTGGACCGCGGCGGCGCCCGCGTCGTGGGCCTCGATGCAGGCGGTGGCGATCTGCTCCGTGGTGATGGGCAGGTAGGCGGTCTGCTCCGGAGTGGTGAGGTTGCCGGTGACCGCGCAGGTCAGGATGGTGGCTAGGCTCATTGCCGTCTCCAGAACGTCTTACAGATGACGGCCGCCGTCGGCCACGAAGATGCTGCCCGTGGCATAGCGCAGGCCGGTGCAGCAGGCCTGGATGGCGGCGGCCACGTCGTCCGGTGTGCCTACGCGCTGCAATGGAATGGTGGCTCCGGTTCTGGCGTTGAAGCTGGCGTCGCGCCCGGCGACAAAGCTGCTGTCCACCACGCCGGGCGACACGGCCAGCACGCGGACCTTGGGCGCCAGGGTTTTGGCCAGACCCTTGGTCAGCGCATCGATGCCCGCCTTGGCCGCCGCATAGGCGAGGTTGCTGCCCAGGCCGGTCATGCCCGCAATCGACGAGACATTGACGATCAACCCGTCGTCGCCGGCCTGCAACTGGGGAGCGAAGGCGCGGATTGCGGCAAACGTGCCGCGCCAGTTGGAGGCGAAAATCTCATCGATCAGTTCGTCGCTCAGGGCCTGCAAGTCGCCGGCCGGCACGGGTCGGGTGTGGCCCGCGCAGTTGATGAGAATGCTTGCGGCGCCGAAGCTGCGCTCCACGGTTTGGGCAGCGGTCGCGAGCTGGGCGCTGTCGGTGACCGAGGCCGTGACCGAGCCATGTCCCTGGCCGGCCAGGGATTGCAGCAGGGGCCGGGCTTGGTCGCTGGTTCCGCGATGCAGCACCACCACGCGGGCGCCGAGCGCGGCCAGGCGCCGTGCAGTGGCAGCGCCGATCGCGCCCGTGCCGCCGGTAATCACGGCAACCTGGCCGTCGAGACGATCAAGAGGGGAGAAGCTGGAAGTCATGCAGGAGTCCTTGGAGGCTGATCAGGGAATGGGGCATTTGGGAATGCGGGTCTCGCCGGGCTCCAGCCGCAGGTCCACATCCAGCCGGTAGTGGTTGGCACCCGCAGGCTCGAAATGCCGGAGCAGGGAGCCGACCGCGCCGAACACCACGTCGTCACCGGCATGCGGGTCTTCGGCATCGAAGAACTGTGTGGCCAGCACCTTGTGGCCGGGCGCAACCACCAGGAAGTGCAGGTGGGCGGGGCGCATGGTGTGGCGGCGCTGCGCCGCGAGCAGCTCTCCGCAGGGGCCGTCCACCGGCACGGGGTAGCCAGCGGGACGTACGCTTTCGAAAGAGAAGCGGCCGTCTCCATCGGTCTCGAAGCAGCCGCGCAGATTCATGCGCGGCTGGGACTCATCCTGGTTTTCGTAGAGCCCCTTGGGCGAGGCCTGCCAGGTCTCCACGCGTGCTCCCGAAATAGGCGTTCCATTCAGCGACAGCACGCGGCCGTTGACCGTCAGGCGCGGCCCGGGCGTATCGCTGCAGGAGATGCATGCGCCGTTTTTGCGTACCGGCTGGTTGGCGCGCCAGAACGGGCCAATCAGTGCGGGTTCGGTTCCGCCGGCTTCCAGAGCATGGCGTGCGTCGTTGAGCTGAACCAATGTCGCCAGCCCCAGGATGTCGGCCAGCAAAATGCCTTCGTGCTTCTTGGGGCCGCTGGCCTGGCCTATGGCGACCAGGAAGTCCAGTCCCACCTCCAGCTCGGCGGGGCTGAGCTGCGCTTCGACGGCAAAGGCGTGGAGATGGCGAATGCCTTTGTCCAGTATTTCTTTGAGCCGTGGATTCGCGGTCTGGGCGTTGGATTCGAGAACGGCTGCCAACAGCGCTTGCGGGTTGGTCGCGAGTCCTGATGGGGGTGGCATGGCAATCTCCTTGAGGGCAATCGATTGCCTTAAATATAAAAATCATTGGCGAAACAAGTCAAACATATTTTGAGATATATCAGGGAAATAAGGGAAAACGATTGCCTTTTGTGGCTTGAATAGCTCTCGAGGCGCGGAGGGGTCTGAGCCATGTTGGACGGCGCCTCCGCGTATCGCTGGCGCGCTTTGCCAAGCGCGCAACGCGATAGGGCAAAGGCTCGGGCGGGTGTCC
>JAFAIY010000064.1 GCA_019236485.1 Comamonas sp.
AGCATCTGCGCGGTGAGCTGGTGAACTACATCCGTTACTACAACCATCATCGAATCAAGATGAAATTAAAAGGCCTGAGCCCGGTGCAATACCGAACTCAGGCCATGTGCCCGTAATTTAACTGTCCAACTTTAAGGGGTCAGTTCAACATGCGGGCTTTTGTGTTTGGCAGAGGGGGCTCAGCTCTGGCACTGCTGGCTGTTGACGATGCGCTTGAGCGCCTCGGTGTCCAGAATCCGCAAATGGCGCTGCTTGACCTCGAGAATGCCATCCTCGGCAAACTTGGAGAAGGTGCGGCTCACGGTCTCCAGCTTGAGGCCCAGATAGCTGCCGATCTCCTCGCGTGTCATGCGCAGCACCAGCTCGGATTTGGAGAAGCCGCGCGCCGACAGACGCTGCACCAGATTGAGTACAAAGGCCGCGAGACGCTCTTCGGCGCGCATGCTGCCCAGCAGCAGCATCACGCCGTGTTCGCGCACGATCTCGCGGCTCATGACCTTGTGCACATGGTTTTGCAGCGCCGTGACCTCGCGCGAGAGCTGCTCGAGCTTGTCGAAGGGCATCACGCAGACCTCGGCGTCTTCCAGCGCCACGGCGTCGCAGGTATGGTGGTCGTTGACGATGCCGTCCAGACCTATGATTTCGCCCGCCATCTGAAAGCCGGTCACCTGGTCGCGCCCGTCCTCGGTGGCCACGCAGGTCTTGAAGAAGCCGGTGCGAATCGCGTACAGCGAGGTGAATTCTTCGCCATTGCGAAACAGCAGCCCCCCACGCTTGACCTTGCGGCGCGTGGCCACAATTTCGTCAATGCGCTCTATCTGCTCATCGTCCAAGCCCATGGGCATGCACAGTTCACGCAGATTGCAGTTGGAGCAGGATGCTTTGATGGTCTGAAGATTCATGGGGTTTGCAGCAACGGCACGCACAGACTTGGATCCAGCTGTCGCGCCTGCCATTGACCTCGTAGTTGGAGATGAGATGAATCAAATTGTCGCAGCCCTTGCCTTGGACTCCCTTGATTTTCATCAAGGACAGAGTTTTTGCCTTGAGGCACATTGCAGATATTCATTCAAAAAACCGCGTTTGCAGTGCTAGCAGCAAGACTTGTCACCCGTTCAAGGCCATGAAAGTACTTTATTGCAGGCAATGTGAGTGCACCCTGACGCCAGAGTTATGACCGCAGTCACGCCCGAGTTGCTAAGCCGTTTCGATATACCGGGACCACGCTACACGTCGTTTCCAACAGCCGACCGTTTTGTTGAGGCTTTCGGCCCCGACGACTACATTCTGGCACTGAAGCAGCGCAAAGCCCATTCCGGCACCCGCGCCCTGCCTTTGTCGCTTTATGTGCATGTGCCGTTTTGCGAGTCGCTGTGCTACTACTGCGCCTGCAACAAGATCGTCACCAAGCATCATGACAAGGCCGCGGAGTATCTGGACTATCTGGCGCGTGAAGTCGCCATGCATACCCAGCATTGCGGCAAGGGCCAGATGGTCAGCCAGCTGCACCTGGGCGGCGGCACGCCGACCTTCTTCAGCGACGACGAACTGCGTCAGCTGATGGCCTTGATGCGCGAGCATTTCAAGCTGGATCCGGCGGGCGAGTATTCGATTGAGGTCGATCCGCGCACCGTGAGCAATGAGCGCCTGGCCGTGCTCAAGGACATGGGCTTCAACCGCCTGAGCTTTGGCGTGCAGGACTTCGACCCCGAGGTGCAGAAGGCCGTGCACCGCGTGCAGCCCGCCGAGCAGGTCTTTGCGCTGGTGGAAAAAGCGCGCGAGCTGGGCTTTGTCTCCATCAATGTGGACCTGATCTACGGCCTGCCCAAGCAGACGCCGAAGTCCTTTGCGCGCACGCTGGAGCAGGTCAACGCGCTGCGCCCCGATCGCATCGCGCTGTATGCCTATGCGCATCTGCCCGAGCGCTTCAAGCCGCAGCGGCGTATCGAATCCGCCGATCTGCCCATGGGGCAGGACAAGCTCAATATGCTCTCGGGCGCCATAGACGCCTTCATGGATGGCGGCTATGTCTACGTGGGCATGGACCACTTCGCGCTGCCCGATGACTCCCTGGCGATCGCCAAGCGCCAGGGCCGTCTGCACCGCAATTTCCAGGGCTATAGCACTCAGCCCGACTGCGATCTGATCGCCCTGGGCGTCTCGGCCATAGGCAAAGTGGGCGCGACCTACAGCCAGAACGTCAAGACGCTGGACGAGTATTACGATGCGATCGACGGCGGCCTGCTTCCCGTGCAGCGAGGTTTGGCGCTGTCGCGCGACGATCTGGTGCGCCGCGCCGTGATCATGGCCGTGATGTGCCAGGGCGCGGTGCTGTACGAGCCCATGGAGCAGGCCTGGCTGATCAACTTCCGCGAATACTTTGCACCCGAGATGGCGGCGCTGGCAGAGATGCAGAAAAACGGGCTGCTGACCTTGAGCGACGAGGGCTTTCAGGTCACGGCGCTGGGCTGGTTCTTTGTGCGCGGAGTAGCCATGCTGTTTGACCGCTATTTGCAGGCCGACAAGAACCGCACGCGGTTTTCACGCATCAT
>JAFAIY010000091.1 GCA_019236485.1 Comamonas sp.
GAAATCGCCAGCAGCTCATCGCGGATGACCGACATCATCGGCGTCATCGACGGCATTGCTTTCCAGACCAATATCCTGGCGCTGAATGCGGCCGTGGAAGCGGCGCGCGCCGGCGAGCAGGGGCGCGGCTTTGCGGTCGTGGCCAGCGAGGTGCGGGCGCTGGCCCAGCGCAGCGCCAATGCGGCCAAGGAGATCAAGGAGCTGATCGACTCCAGCGCGGGGCGCGTGGAAAGCGGCGCCACGCTGGTGCACAAGACGCGCACCGAGATCGAGGAGGTCGTGGTCCATGTGGAGCAGGTCACGGCGCTGATCGCCCAGATCAGCGGCGCCACCCACGAGCAGCGCGACGGCATCTCGCAGGCCAATCATTCCATCAACCACCTGGACGCGATCACCCAGCAGAACGCGGCCCTGGTGCAGCAAAACGCCGCGGCCGCGGAGAGCCTGCAGACCCAGACCCGGCAGCTCGACGAGGCCGTCAGCGTGTTCCGCTGATTCCTGCGCCGGCGTCCGGGCTCAGGCCGCTTGCCCCGCGCCGAAGTTTTCCGACGCGGCCTGCACGCCGTCGTCGAAGACCAGGGTGCGTTCGGGCCAGCGCATGGCCGCGAGCTTGAAGCGCCGCTGCGGGTCTTCGCCGTTCAGGCGCGCGACCCAGCGGCCGCCGACCGAGTAGTCCACGCAGAACACATTGCCGAGCAGTCCGTGCCAGGACAGCGGCGTGGTGTGGCCGAACAGGTTTTCCGCCTGCGCGCCGTGGGCGGCCGCATCGCCGGGCAGCAGGCGGCGCCAGTAATGGCCGACGATGACGGCGGTCTCGTCGGCATATTCGTTCCACCAGGCCACGCGCTCCACAAAACGCCATTTGCCGCCCGCATAGAACGGGTCGCGGCATTCGCGCTCCACGCCGGTGGTCAGCACCTTGAGCGGATTGACCATGGCCTTGGCCAGCTCGGTCTCGCTGTGCGCGGCCAGAAAAGGCGGCGGCCACTTCGGATCTTCGAGGCTGTGGGGCCAGTGCAGCTTTTCCTGGCGCATGCGCTCGGCCACGCGGCTGGCCTGGGCCTGTCGGGCCGCCACGTTCTCGTACTGGTCGTAGATGCTGCGGGCTCCGCCCGCGGGCAGCTGGCGCGCCATGGCGATCTGCTCGGGCCGCCAGGCCGCGTGGACTATGCGCAGATCCTCGCGTTCCAGGGCTATGGGCAAGCGGTTGAGCTGGGCCAGCACGGCCGGAGCATCCTGCATGGGCATGTGCGCGAACGGTCCGTACTTGGGCTGGTCGGATTCGCGGCGGCTGCGGAAGAACCAGCCCGAGCCGTCCTTGGCGTCCTCGCGCAGCAGATTGATCTCGTGGTTGCCCAGCACCGCCGAGGCCTTGCCCGCGGCCAGCATGGGCATGACCAAGCCCAGCACCGAGGGGCTGTCGGGCCCGCGGTCGCAGAAGTCGCCCACGAAGACCAGGCGGCGGCCGTCGGGGTGATGGCCCTGGTGGTCATAGCCCAGGTGCCCCAGCAGCTGTTCCAGCGCCTCGGATTCGCCGTGGATATCGCCCACGATATCGAGTGGGCCGGGGGGAAGGGGCTGGACAAGACTCATGGATGGACGGTGGCGGCGAAGCTCGGTTCAGGCACTGAGGTTGGGACGGATGCCGGAGCTCCCAACCGCAGGTGCGGGACGGGGCCTCAGGCAATGTCTGCCATTATCGGTTTGTTGCGTCGCAGCACGCCAGTGGAAAATGTCACGGGACCGACTTGGACGGGACGGAAAATACCCGCCCCATGTACGCGGCCTGGGGAAGCCACAGAGGCCGCTTAAGCGGCCGGCGTGGGCGGCGGCTGTCTGGTACTAGTGCTTTTCGTAGCGCACAAAGCTGTAGGGCAGGCCGTTGGCGGCCAGATGGCTGCTGCGCGAGACCTCCTGCCACTGCGGGTCCAGCGTGGGGGCGTAGGCATCGCCCTCGTAGTCGCGGCCGATCTCGGTCACTTCCACGCTATGGGCCAGGGGCAGGGCCTGGGCATAGATCTGGGCGCCGCCCATGACCCAGACGTCCGGCGAGATCTGCTGGCCTTGCTCCAGCGCTTCCTCCAGACTCGCGGCGCGCAGCACCTGGTCCGAGGCCGGCTCGGGCCGCCAGTCGGCCTGGCGCGTGACCACGATATTGGTGCGCCCGGGCAGGGGGCGAAAGCGTGCCGGCAGCGAGTCCCAGGTCTTGCGTCCCATGACCACGGCGCAGCCCTGGGTGAGCTGCTTGAAGTGCGCCAGATCCTCGGGCAGATGCCAGGGCATGGCGTTGTCCTTGCCGATCACGCCGTTGGCGGCGCGCGCATAAATCAGATGAATGGCCATTTTCTCGATAGGTGAGCGGCTGGCGCTTGGCAGTATTGGGTTTCAGCAGGTTTTGATGCTGAAACCATTGCTGCTCAGGCGCTAGAAGCTTTGGTTTATATAGCGCAGCTCAGACCGCCACGGGCGCCTTGATGCCCGCATGGTGCTGGTACTCCCGCACCTCGAAGTCCTCGTACTCGTAGTCGAAGATGCTTGAGGGGCGGCGCTTGATGTGCAGCGTGGGGTAGGCGAAGGGCTGGCGGGCCAGCTGGGTCTGCACCTGCTCGAAGTGGTTGTTGTAGATATGGCAGTCGCCGCCGGTCCAGATGAAGTCGCCGACCTCCAGATCGCACTGCTGGGCCAGCATATGGGTCAGCAGCGCATAGCTGGCGATGTTGAAGGGCACGCCCAGGAAGATGTCGGCGCTGCGCTGGTAGAGCTGGCAGCTGAGCTTGCCGTTCGCTACATAGAACTGGAAGAAGGCATGGCAGGGCATGAGCGCCATCTGGTCCAGCTCGGCCACGTTCCAGGCGCTGACGATGATGCGGCGCGAGTCGGGATTGGCCTTGAGTTGCTGAACGACTTCGGCAATCTGGTCGATATGCGTGCCGTCGGCCTTGGGCCAGCTGCGCCACTGCACCCCGTAGACGGGGCCCAGGCCGCCGTCCTCGCGTGCCCACTCGTCCCAGATGGTGCAGCCGCGTTCCTGCAGCCATTTCACATTGCTGTCGCCGCGCAGAAACCACAGCAGCTCCAGGATGATGGACTTGAGGTGTACCTTCTTGGTGGTCACCAGCGGGAAGCCCTCGTTCAGGTCGAAGCGCATCTGATAGCCAAACACGCTGCGGGTGCCGGTGCCGGTACGGTCGGTCTTGGCCGCACCGTGCTCGAACACATGGCGCATAAAGGTTTCGTACTGGCAACGCACGGGGCGCAGTGTGGAGGAGGTGTTCATGGTGCTATCGGAAGGCGGAGCAGGGCAGCGTACACGACGCCGGGCCGCTCTTGAATGGGGGCAGGCACGTAGTGCCGCGACAGGTCAAGTGTGCCATGGCTGAAAGGCTTGAAGGACGGGCCCGGATCAAACACCCATGGCCTGCGCGGTAAGTCTGGAGCCGCGCTGGCTGCAACTGCACAATAAGCATTGTTTGAAAGGAGAGTTTGTTCATGTCACGCACTCTTGTAAACGCCACCGCCTGCGCGCTGGCCTGTGCAGCCTTGCTGGCCGCCTGTGACAAGACCAAGACGCCTGCGCCCACCACCGCAGCCTCTACCCCGGCCTCGGCCGGCGATACGCCCAAGCCGCAGCAAAGCGCCGAAGCCGCGCCGGCCCAGCCCGCGGCTGCGATCAAGCAGGTCCGCGTGCTCCATGTGGCCAAGCAGGGCGAGGAGGGCCTGGGCAGCCTCAAGACGCTGGAAGGCAAGTACCGCTGGGATGGGGTGGACTATCTGCAGCAAGGCGTGCTCGCCGGGCGGCTCAAGGCCCTGGTGGGAGAGCAGTACGACACGCTGCTCAAGAATCTGCAGACCGTGGGGCCGCTCGAGCCCCAGGGCGAGCTGTTCTATGTGCTGGGCAACCGCCAGCACCAGGGCGGCGAGGAAATGGCAGCCGTGGTGATTGACCCCGTGCGCAACGGCCTGCGCGTCTGGTTGCTCAGCGAGGGCAAGCAGACCATGTTCACCGATGTGGATGGCGCAGAAATCTCCTGGCCCAGCGCCGTGGAGACCACGTTCCGCAATATCGCAGTCCCTCAGTAAAGGTCTGGCTGCGCCCAGAAAAAAGCCCTGCAATCCATTGCAGGGCTTTTCTATTGGGCGCAACAGGATCAGCCGCGCGCCAGCACCACGCCCGGGTTCATGATGCCCTGCGGGTCCAGTGCCTGCTTGATGGCGCGCATCATCTGCAGGGCAACGGGAGACTGGTATTTTTCGAGCTTGTCCGTCTTGAGCGCACCCACGCCATGCTCGGCCGAGAACGAGCCGCCGAAGGCATCCACGGCCTCATAGACCAGATGGTTGACCAGGGCTTCCTTGTCGCGCAGAAAGGCCTTGCCGTCCTCGCCTTCGGGCACCTGCACGTTGTAGTGCAGATTGCCGTCGCCCAGATGGCCGAAGTTGACCAGGCGCACGCCGGGAATCTCGCGCTTGAGCACGGCGTCGGCATGCTCGACAAAAGCGGGAATGCGCGAGGCCGCGACCGAGATATCGTGCTTGATGTTCAGGCCTTCCTCGGCCTGGGCCAGGGGAATGCTTTCGCGGATATGCCAGAGCTCATGGGCCTGGCTCAGGTTCTCGGCCACCACGGCGTTGACCACGCAGCCGTCTTCAAAGGCCAGCTCCAGCAGATGCTCGAAGCGCAGGCGCGCATGCTGTTCGGACTCGCTGTCGCTGTTCTCCAGCAGCACGCAGTAAGGCGCGCTGTCGCCCATGTCGGCCCCCTTTTCAGTGAACGGCACGCGCAGCTGCGGCATATGCTTGACGACCAGCGACAGCGCAAACTGGCCCATGACCTCGAAGCCCGTCAGGCCCGCGCCCAGATGCTGGTGCGCCATGCCTAGCAGGCGCACGGCCGCTGCCATGGACGGCACGGCCGCAAAGGCCGTGAGCTGGGCCGCGGGTTGCGGGAACAGCTTCATGGTGGCGGCCGTGATGATGCCCAGCGTGCCTTCGCTGCCTATGAACAGGTCACGCAGGTCGTAGCCGGTGTTGTCCTTGCGCAGGCCCTTGAGGCCGTCCCAGATCTCGCCCTGGGGCGTGACGACTTCCAGACCCAGACACAGATCACGGGTATTGCCGTAGCGCACCACCTGGGTGCCGCCGGCGTTGGTGCCCAGATTGCCGCCAATCGTGCAGCTGCCTTCGGCGGCCAGCGACAGCGGGAATAGCAGGCCTTGCTGGTCTGCCTGCTCCTGCAGGTTCTGCAAAATGCAGCCGGCTTCGACGGTGAAGGTCAGATTGTCCTTGTCGATATGGCGCACGGCATTCAGGCGCGTGAGGCTGAGCACGATCTGCTGACCCGTCTGATCAGGCGTGGAGCCTACCGACAGGCCGGTGTTGCCGCCCTGGGGCACTATCTGCACGCCGGCAGCAGCGCAGGCCTTGACCACGCCGGCCACTTCGGCCGTGTTGCCGGGGCGCACCACGGCCAGGGCCTTGCCATGCACGCGCTTGCGCCAGTCCTGCTCGTAGGCGCTCAGATCGCCGTCGGTCAGCACGTGGGTGGCGCCGACGATCTGGCGCAGGGAATCAAGCAAGGCGGTGGAAGTCATGGCAAACAGGCCGCAGCGATGGCGGCAGTGAGGGAAAACAGAAGGAAATCCTAAGCCACGCTAGGTGCTGCGGCAGGAAAACCATGAAGCCGCAAGCGTAGAACATGGCAGACTTCGGGGCAATCGAAATAAATTTCTTGGTTATGCCAGTTTTTCCGAATAATGTGAGCCTGCGCCAGCTGCGTGCCTTTGACGAGGTGGCGCGCCAGGGCGCTTTTGCGCCGGCGGCGCGGGAGCTGTGCCTGACCCAGTCGGCGCTGTCCGAGTCCATACGCCAGCTCGAAGAAGCTCTGGGCACCAGGCTGTTCGACCGCACCACGCGCACCGTGGGCCTGACCGCCGCGGGTCGGGCTTTTCTGCAGGATCTGCGCCAGGCCTTCGACACGCTGGAACAGGGCTTTCAAAATCTCGGCGATCTGGCTGCGCTGCGCCGCGGCAAGGTGCGCATTGCGGCTGCGCCCTCGGTGCTGGCCGTGCTGCTGCTGCCGCTGCTGCCGCAACTGCGCGCCCAGCACCCGGGCATAGAGGTGGATCTGGTGGAAGACAGCGCCGAGGGCATAGCCCAGCGCGTTCAGGCCGGTCTGGTGGATTTCGGCGTTGGGGCGGCCCACCCCGCAGGCGGCGATCTGCACACCCAGCCCTTGGTCAGCGATGCCATGGGCCTGGTGGCGCGGGCCGATGAGCCGCTGCTGCAAGCGCCGCAACTGGTGGCTGCGGATCTGGCGCAGCTGCCGTTTGTGGGCCTGACCACCGATACCGCCATCAGCCAGCTGCTGGCCGCGGCCCCCGGCATGCCGGCCAATGTGCTGCAGACGCCGCTGCGCATGTCCAATCCCCAGCTGCTGTTCGAAGCCGTACGCCTGGGCCTGGGAGTCAGCATCGTGCCGGCGCTCACGGCGCGGCACCCGTCTCGCGGCGAGCTGCGGTTTCGCCTGCTGGATGCGCCGCGCATTCTGCGCCGCACCCTGTTGATCCAGCGGCCCCGGCGCGCGCTAGCGCCGGCGGCTCAGCTGCTTTGCGAGGCCCTGGCCGCGCAGGTGCAGACCCTGGCGCGTCACGAGGGCATTGCGCCGGATTGAGACGCGGCGGCTCTGGCCGCGCGCTGG
>JAFAIY010000141.1 GCA_019236485.1 Comamonas sp.
GCCGGAGGCTATGTGCTCTCGCCCATGGAGCAAGGCCTGCGCCTGTCCACGGGCGTGGAGCTCAACCACTGCGATGCCCCCATGAAGCCCCAGCAGCTGGAGGCGGCCGAAGCCGCGGCCCGCCAGGCCCTGCCCCTGGGCCAGCGACTGGAGCAGCCGCTATGGATGGGCCGCCGCCCCACCCTGCCCGACAGCCGGCCCGTGATCGGTGAAATGCCGGGCCGGCCCGGACTGTGGCTGGCCTTCGGGCATCAGCACATAGGCTTTAGCACCGGCCCCGGAACGGCCGCCCTGCTGGCCGCACTGATGCTGGGCGACCCGCAGCTGCCGCTGGACCCGCGGCCGTTTCGCGCCAGCCGCTTTCTCTGATTTCAACCCGGGCCGGTTGGGACGCCGGCGCAAAAGCGCCGGCCGTTACCGGCACCGGACTCAGCCGGCGACGGACTCGCCCACGACCTCCGCCGTGGTGCGGCGGTCAATCTTGCGGCTCAGCACCACGGAGGTATAGGTCTGCTGGATGCCGTCGATCAGGCCTATGCGGTCCAGCAGCGCATCGAGCTTTTCATTGCTCTCGCAGCGCACGAACACCATGTAGTCGTACTGGCCGCTGACGGCCGAGACCTCTTCCACCTCGGTGAAGCGGTTCAGCGCCTGCATCACGGAGGTGGCCGTCTTGGGCTGCACGCGGATGCCGCAATAGGCGCGCACGGCCGACTGCTCCATGCGCGAGCCCAGGCGCACGCCGTAGCCGGCAATCACACCCTCCTGCTCCAGCTTGGCAATGCGCGCCACCACCGTGGTGCGCGCCAGATTCATCTGCCGCGCCAAATGGGCCGTGGAGGCCCGCGCATTGGTCTGCAACAGGCGCAGCAGCTGACGGTCGGTTTCATCCAGTCGATATTCCATAGCTCATCCATCCAAATCTTTTGCTCTCGCGCACGCCGACACACTCAGGCCTTGGCGGCCACGGGGCTGCTGCCCAGAATCCGTCCCAGAAAGCTGCGGGTTGCCTCCTGCCGCGGATTGTCGATCACCTGCGACGGCGGGCCGGATTCCACCACCACGCCGTCGCGCATAAAGACCACCTGGTCCGCGACCTCGCGCGCAAACGCGATCTCGTGGGTGACCAGAATCATGGTCATGCCTTCCCGGGCCAGGGCCTGGATCACCCCCAGCACCTCGGCCACCAGCTCGGGGTCGAGCGCCGAGGTGGCCTCGTCAAACAGCATGACCGCGGGCTCCATGGCCAGAGCGCGCGCAATCGCCACGCGCTGCTTCTGGCCGCCAGACATTTTGTCAGGGAACATATCGGCACGGTCGGCCAGCCCCACCTTGGCCAGCAGCTGGCGCGCCTTGGCCTCGGCCTCACGCCGGCTCTTTCTGAGCACGGTGACCGGGCCTTCCATCACGTTCTGCAGTACCGTCATGTGCGGGAACAGATTGAAGTGCTGGAACACCATGCCGGTGCGTGCCCTGAAACCGGCCAGCACCTTGTCGCCGGGCAGCACTGTGTCCTCCCCGTCGAAAGCCAGGGACTGCTCACCCACGCGGATCCGGCCGCCGTCGGGCACGGTGAGCAGGTTCACGCAGCGCAGCAGCGTGGACTTGCCTGAGCCCGAGGGGCCGATCAGCGCCACCACGGTGCCGCGCTCCACGGACAGCGAGATATTCTTCAGGACCGCCAGGTCGCCGAAGGACTTCCTGAGCTGGCTGATCTCAATAACAGGAGCATTCATCGCTTATGCCTCCTTGGCCAGAGAGTGGTTTTGCTCCATGCGCTTGGCCCAGATGGTGGCTGGCAGCAGGATGATGAAATAGGCCACGGCAATAAAGGTATAGACCTCCAGCGGGCGGTAGGTATCGTGCGCGATCACCTGGCCCTGGTAGAGCAGATCGGGCACGGCCAGCACGGACAGCAGCGAGGTGTTCTTGAGCTGCATGATGGACTGGCTCATCAGCGGCGGCACCATGCGCTTGAAGGCCTGGGGCAGGACCACACGGCGCATGACCTGTATCCGCGTCATGCCCAGCGCCTGGCCGGCCTCGGTCTGGCCGGGATCGATGGAGATGATGCCGCCGCGGATGATCTCGGAATAGAAGGCCCCGCCATACAGCGACAGGCACAGGCCCGCGGCCATGGGCGCCGACATCTCTATGCCGGTGAGCACGGGCAGCGCGTAATAGAACCAGACCAGCTGCACCAGCACGGGCGTGCAGCGGAACACCTCGACGAAGGCGCGCAGCGGCGCCGTGATCCAGCGGCTGGAGGATAAGCGTCCCAGGCCCGCGATCAGGCCCACGGCCAGCCCGCCCACCACGCAGATGGCCGTAAACAGCAGCGTGTAGCCAATGCCCTGCAGCAACAGGGTCTTATAGGTCCACAGCAGGGAAAAATCCCATTCGTACATCTTGTCTCCTCGGCGAGCTGCGGCCGCCAGCGAGGGCGGCCGCAATGCTCTGGGCGGTCGGGCCAGGCGCCTAGGCCCGGCCCGACTGCCATCGAAAAACCCGGGAGCAACCGGCCGCCCATGTCTGCGGCGGCTGCCTGCCCCAGGGCTTTAGAACTTGACCTGCTTGGGAAAGCTCTCGGGCTTCACGCCGGCCAGCTTTTCCATGTTCTTGACGATCACGGACTGCACCTCGCCCTTGCCGCGAGCTTCCTTGAGCCAGTCGTTGACGACATTCTCAAAGTCCTTGTTGCTGCTCTTTTGCAGGCCGATATGCGTGGGCGAGGTGGTCACGGGCTCGGGCACATACATGGTGCCCACATCGGGGCGCTTGGCCAGCAGCGGCTGTGCCAGCAGCACCATCAGGATCTGGCAGTCGGCACGGCCGGTCTGCACGGCCATGGAGGCCGCGCCCGAGCTGTCGAGGCGCGAAATACTGGCCTTGGGCAGCATCTTGGTCGCGTACTGGTCCTGGTTGGAGCCCACGTCCACCACGATCTTGACCTTGGGGTCGTTGAGCTGCTCCCAGCTCTTGACGGGGCCGAAGCCCTTTTTGCAGACCGCGGTGAGCGTGTTGTTGAACAGCATCTCCGAGAAGTCCACCATCTCGCGGCGCGCTGGCGTGGGGCCCATGCCAAACATCACGTCGATCTTGTTGGCCTGCAGGTCCATCACCGAGTTGCCCCAGGTCGTTTCCACCAGCTCGATCTTGGTGCCCAGCTTTTTGGCCAGGCTGACGGCGAAGTCCGGGCCAAAACCTTCCCATTTCTGCGAGACCAGATCCTTGTGGAAGTACGGCGTGGCGCCCGAGATCACGCCCACGCGCAGCACCTTGGTGCGCTCCACGCGCTGCATGGGGGTCTCCTGAGCGATGGCGGCCGTGCCCAGGCACAGAGTGGCCGCCAGAGCCACGGACTTGAGAATCGAAGATTTGCTGGACATACGCCGCTCCCAAAAACTGCCAATCGACTTCGACTCGAATCGAACACAAAACGACAACAAGCCGAACCAAAGAGCGCAAAGTCTAAA
>JAFAIY010000394.1 GCA_019236485.1 Comamonas sp.
CCCCCCCTTCGGCAGCGTTCGCACTCGCCGCTGCAAATACAGAAACGCAGATCAGAAGGTGAATTGCTTTATCCATGATGTCTCCTTTTAGAACGTGATTCGTTCTTTCTTGTGTGGATAGGTGGTTAATGTGGTGGCCAGCAGGAAGGGCGCGGAAATCAGCTTGCTGTTGTTTGGCGTGTTCTGAGCAAGTCCAGGGCGACGTCGACAATCATGTCTTCCTGCCCCCCGACCATGCGGCGCTTGCCCAGCTCCACCAGAATGTCCACGGCCTTGAGTCCATACTTGGCCGCTGCGGCTTCGGAGTGACGCAGAAAGGAGCTGTAAACCCCGGCATAGCCCAAGGCCAGCGTCTCGCGGTCCACGCGCACCGGGCGGTCCTGCAGCGGACGCACGATGTCGTCGGCGGCATCCATGAGCTTGTAGAGGTCGGTGCCGTGGTTCCAGCCCAGGCGCTCGGCTGCCGCGATGAACACCTCCAGGGGCGCATTGCCGGCCCCCGCGCCCATGCCGGCCAGGCTGGCATCCACGCGGTCGCAGCCTTCTTCAACGGCCACGATGGAGTTGGCCACGCCCAGGCTCAGGTTGTGGTGGGCATGCATGCCGGTCTGGGTTTCCGGCTTGAGGATGTCCTTGAAGGCCTTGAAGCGATCACGCACATCGTTCATGCCCAGGGCGCCGCCCGAGTCCACGACATAGCAGCAGGTAGCGCCGTAGCTTTCCATCAGCTTGGCCTGTTGAGCCAAACCTTGAGGGGTCTGCATATGGCTCATCATCAAGAAGCCCACGGCTTCCATGCCCAGATGACGCGCGTATTCGATATGCTGGCGGGACACGTCGGCCTCGGTGCAGTGGGTCGCCACCCGCACCACGCGCACACCGGCTTCATAGGCGGCCTTGAGGTCGTGGACCGTGCCAATGCCCGGCAGCAGCAAGGTGGTGATCTTGGCATGCTTGACCACGCTGGCCACGGCCTCTATCCATTCCAGATCGGTATGGGCACCAAAGCCGTAGTTGAAGCTTGAGCCTTGCAGGCCGTCGCCATGGGCCACTTCGATCGAGTCGACCTTGGCCTCATCCAGCGCCCGGGCAATCTGCCTGGCCTGTTCCACGCTGTACTGGTGACGAATGGCGTGGCTGCCGTCACGCAGCGTGACGTCGGAGATATAGATCTTCTTGGTTTGCTTCATGGTGTGTCCTCTACTCAGGCGGCCACGGCCTGCGCTGCCAGCATGCGTGCGGCCATATGCTCGGCGGTGCGCAGTCCGGCGCTGGTCATGATGTCCAGATTGCCTGCGTAAGCGGGCAGATAGTGGGCGGCTCCCTCGACTTCGAGGAAGATCGAGGTCTTGAGGCCCGTGAGCGCATTGCCCACGCCGGGAATGCGGATCGGTGTGTCGATACGGTCGAACTGCACCTTCTGCTTCAAGCGGTAGCCCGGCACGTAGGACTGGACGGCGGTAGCCATCTGCTCTACCGACGCGGCAATGGCGGCCTCGTCGGCCAGCGCGCTCAGGGTGTAGACCGTGTCGCGCATGATCAGCGGCGGCTCGGCCGGGTTCATGATGATGATGGCTTTGCCCTTGGTGGCGCCACCCACGACCTCGATCGCCTTGGAGGTTGTCTCGGTGAACTCATCGATGTTGGCGCGGGTGCCTGGGCCGGCACTCTTGCTGGCAATCGAGGCAATGATTTCGCCGTAGTGCACCTTGGCCACGCGAGAGACTGCTGCAACCATGGGGATGGTGGCTTGGCCGCCGCAGGTGACCATGTTCACATTCGGCGCGTCCAGATGCGTGTCGCCATTGACCACGGGAATGCAGTACGGACCGATGGCCGCCGGCGTCAGGTCGATCACGCGGATGCCGGGCTTGAGGCTGCGCAAAAAGGCGTCGTTCTTCACATGTGCGCCGGCGCTGGTGGCATCGAACACAAAGTCGATGTCGGCGAACCCGGGCATGCGCGTGAGGCCTTCCACGCCCTCGTGGGTGGTGGCCACGCCCATGCGGGAGGCGCGGGCCAGGCCGTCGGAGTGGGGATCGATGCCGACCATGGCGCCCATCTCGATGTTTTTGCCATGACGCAGGATCTTGATCATCAGATCCGTGCCGATATTGCCGCTGCCG
>JAFAIY010000456.1 GCA_019236485.1 Comamonas sp.
TGCTCCTCGGCCAGCGGCGCAAAGCTGGTCAGCAGCAGCGCGGGCGGAAAAGCGTCCAGCACGATCTGCTCGCAGCCCGGATGGCGGCCGCCCCGGCCGTGAAAGATGCGCTGGGCATCGCTGGGGTAGGGCATCTGGGCAATGGCGTCGAACAGGGCTTGCATGGAATGAATACCGGGCCGGCTGCGCAAGGCGCAGCCTGGACCGCGGTGATATGTCGGCGGTGAAAGGGCGACAGTGTATGCAGTTCGGCCCGGCGCCGCTGAAGCCGGCGGCAATTCTTGCTGCGGCCACCGGGCCGGCCGGATGGCGCGCAGGCTGCAGCGCGCGGCTCAGGGCTCAGTGGTAGACGCAGCGCACATCGAAAAAGCAGCTCTCCGTGCCGCCTATGCCCTGCAGGCCGGCCTCGGCGGCCGCGCGCGCGGCCTTGATCCAGCGGCCGAACATGAGCTTGGCGTCCTCGGTGATCTCCTCGGGCGGCGTGTCCTCCAGCCCCTGGACCAGGGTCAGGGCCTGGTTGACCTGCTCCTCCCCGCCGAACTGCCTGGCCAGCACGCGGGCGTAGCGGGCCTCGGCCTGCTGGCGCTTGTCTTCGGGCAGCTCGGGGTAGTCGCAGAGGGAAACGGTGAAAGTGGCTTCTTGCATGTCCTTGCATCCACAGTGTTGAAACTGTTTAAATATACAGTAAACATCTGTCTTTATATACAGGTGATCGAAAAAATTCTGCGCCCATGGCCTCTGCCATGCATAGACTGCTGCCATGACTGAGCTCGCTCCCCTGCCGTTTCCCGGCCATGCCCTGTTTGTTACGCGCATAGGCGTTTGCGCCCTGGCCTGGAATGCGCGGGCCATCACGGCTGTGCAACTGCCCGAAGCCAGCTGGGCCGAGACGCGCGAGCGCCTCTTGCTGGGCCTGCACAAGCGCCATGCGCTGCAGCCCGACCATGGGCCCGCCGCCTATGCGGCCGTCACGTCGGTTGAAGCCTTGCCCGCACTCGCGCGGCAGGCGATCGCCGGCCTGCAGCGGCTGCTGGCCGGGGTCAGGGGCGAGCGCGACGCCGACTGGACTAGGCTGGCACCCGAGGCCACCGCGCAAGGCGTGCTGCCCGATATGCGCGAGGTCTACCGGCCCTGCGCCGCCGATCTGGCCGAGCCCCAGGCCTTGCCGGCCTTGGCGCAGATTCCTCTGGATGAATTCGGCGTGCCGGATTTTCAGGCGCGCGTCTACGCCTATACGCGCGGCCTCAAGCCCGGGCAGACCCGCACCTATGGCGAGGTGGCAGCGGCCCTGGGCGAGCTCGGCGCCGCGCGGGCCGTGGGCCAGGCCCTGGGCGCGAATCCGTTTGCGCCCATAGTGCCCTGCCATCGCGTGCTGGCCGCGGGCCGTGCACCCGGCGGCTTCTCGGGCGGGCAGGGTGCCGTGACCAAGCTGCGCATGCTGGAGATAGAGGGTGGGGCCTGGGGCGGCACGCTGTCGCTGTTTGGGGATTAGCCTGGTGCAGGCTGTCAAACAGGCGTTGAACGGGGTAATTTTCGTTGGCGCATGGCTTTCACCATTCTGCGGGCGCCACTAGCTTGCGCTGAGAACTGCGTGTAAAAGCGATGCAGGCGCTGCTTCAATGGTGCAGTCGCTGAGGGCGGTGACTGTCGATCTTTCTCAAGCACGGCAGGCTCGTACGAGCCTGCCGTGCTGTGGGCGAAGCTGCTTGTTCTATTCGCAGCAGGCCCTGGAGAATGTGATTTGACTCACCACTTATCGTCTGGCTCCGCCGCGGCTTCGCGAGTGGCAGACCTTGCCGCAGCAGGCTTCTTGTTGCCGGGCGCTGTTTCAGGTCCTGGTCTTGCTTCAGCCGCAGCTGGCTTGGCGCTGGCGGCAACAGCCGGGCCGTGCTTGAGTTCCCCGCGCACTTGCAGGCCACCCGCAGGGATGGCTTCCAGGTCGGTGCGCATATTCTCCAGATGCCCGTAGGACAGATTCGGGGTCACGCGGTCGATCACCAACTCGCAGCATGGCGATTCCATGCGACCCAGACTCTGGCCTGTCTGCGGATCCTTGAGTTCCTTGCCCATGGCCGCAATGGCGTAACGGGCGCCTTCACGGATGGATTGTCCGCCCTGGCTCAGCACCACATTGGTACCATCGCGGGCCACTACCATGACGGGGAAGGTGCGCTGCAGTATGGACCCCACGATGGCCTTGGCCGCTTCGTCGGTCATGTCCGCCAGAATTCTGTCGCCATCGACACCTGCGCCCAAGGTGGTGGCCGCACGGTCAGGAGCTGAGCCGCGCAGGGAATCCGCCACCGTGACCTGGCGCGTGGCCACGTTCACCATTTTTTGCGACAGCGACCAACCCCCAGAGTAGCTGACCAGTTCACGATCACTGGTACGCAACTGGCGCGCATGGCGGTTGTAGGCAAAGCTGTTGATGCGCGCACTCCATACCAGATCGGCGCTGGCAGCCTGCGACAACTTGGCGAGCTCGGCGCTGGGGGCCTGGCCGCCGGAGATCATCTCCAGTTCCTGCTCGATGGCAGGGCTGAAGTCGCGGTCGAGCACGGCAAAGCGGCCGGTCTGCACCAGGGCATCGCTGACGCGCTGACGCAGGGCGGCTGCGACCTGGGCCGAGGGCACAGAGCGGTCACCCATGGCCAGATTCTGCTGGCTGAAAGATACCGGGCCGATCACGACCTTGAGCTTTTGCATATCGGCAGAAGGTTGGAACTTGGCGATCTGGGCTTCGATGGTGGCTTTGAAGCGCTTGGGGGGCAGCAGCCCGGGCTCTTCCAGGCTCACGACCTTCAGGTTCTGGATCACGCCGCCGGACTTCTGTCTGACCAATTCCGCGAAAGCATTGGCACGCAACGAAGCGCTGTCCTGGTTCAGACTCACATCCAGCCCGTACTTGGCAGAGACGCTCTCGGACTGGATCATCGCGCCATTGACTTGCAATAGCGCCATCTTCATGGCTTCGGCCATGGCTTCGCCGGCAGTCTGGCCCAGACCGCTAGCGGTGGTCGTGACGCTGTCGAGCTTGCCAACATTGGGAGCGGAGGGGGCTGCTGAGCTGCTCGCCGGGTTGCTGGTGGGGGCTGGGGGGGCGCCGGAGTCCTCGGACTTTGGACCACACCCGGCAACCACCATCAGGGCGGCAAGCGCCCCGATCATGTGGTAACGCATAGATCTTTCTTTTTAAGTCAGTCGCTTACAGCAGGCTGGTGGCCTCTTTGGGCACTTCGATGCCATTGCTCTTGGCAAAGTCCACGGCGTTCTTCAGGGCCTTGAGGACCTCGGTGGTAGAAGTGGGGAACTGGGAGACCGCATAGGTCGCACCACCCAGCGAGGGCAGCTGGGTCAGGGGCGCGCTCTTGAGGCCGTCGCCCATGGATGTCACGTCCTGGCCGAGACCCTTGTACTTGACCACGCCCTTGGCCAGGCTCAGCAGACCTTGGGAGTAGGTTACCTTTGCGGCGGCGTCCAGCTGAGGCTTTTCGGCCAGCTTCGCCGCTATTGCGCCGCCAGAGTCGCCCACCGCGGTGGCTGCCTTGGAGGCGCTGTCCTTGTCAAAGGTGGAGCCGGACGAGAGCTGCTGCACCATGGCTTCGGCATCGGCGGCCGTAGCCTTCAGGCCCAGAGCTTCGCTCATCTTGGCGTTGGCCTTGAGCACGTCCACGTTGGCAGCCACAAAGTTCTTCACCAGCGTGGTTTGCTGGCCGCCCAGGTCGGCTGCGGGGGCGCTGGACTTGCTGCCGCCAAAGCTGCGACTGGAAAACTGGGCCGAAGCGGTGTAAGGGATGGCCAAGGCAGCGCACGCGACGGCAACGGTAGTCAAAATCTTCTTCATCGATATCTCCTGAATAAATGGGGAACGGAAACTTGTTTAACGCACACCCAGATTGGTGATCTGGCTGGTGAGTTCGCGTGCAGCGTTGTTAGCTGCCAGCTTGAGAGCGTTGTTGCGCGCCTCGTCTTCGGTGGGGCCGACACCGGCGTACTGCACGGGGCCTACCGAGGCGATGGTGTCGGGAATGGTTTGCGAGATGTCCAGCAGCTTGGCGTTCACGGTCACGCTCACGCGCATCAGGCCGGTGTTGTTGTCGGTGTCGGCCAGACCCACGTCCAGCGTGCCCAGGGCCACATAGGGAATTTGGGCAACGCGCATGCCGTCGACCAGCGAGGCCAGGGTCGCGGGCTTCAGATCCATGCCCGACTTGTAGTCGTTCTCAACCGTTGCGACCTTGAACTTGCCGCCGGTATAGGGCTCGATCATGGCGGCTTCCGAGACCTTGAAGCCGGCGCGTGTGAAGTTGGAGGTAAACACCTGGCCCAGATTGGCGCTGGGCAACAGGCGGAACGTCGAGTCGCTGGCGCGGCGGGTGGTGCTGCCACCGGTTTCAATCGAAGCCGAGCGCTGCATGGAGCCCGAAGCCTTGGTCGACACAGAGGCATTGGTGCCAATCTGGCCACGGCCGAAGGTTTCGCCTTCCGAGCCCTTTTCCGAAACCTGGGCATTGGCCTTGAAGTCGGCCTTCTCGTCCACGCGCTTGTAGACGCGGTCGTCAAAGCTGCGGGTGCTTTCCACCTGGCGCGAGACAAACATGAAGGCCAATGGAGAACGTGCCGCAGTGCCACCCTTGACCACGGCCGAGTTGGACTTGACCGCATTGCGCAGATTGGCAACGTTCAAGGCCACACGCACTGTCACGGTGTACTGTTTTTTGTCCTTGTTCTCTTCTTCCGCCAGGATGGTGGAGTCGAGAATGTAGCGATCTGGCGCGGCAATGATTTTTTCGCGAATGGCATCGAAATTCTCTGCCTCCGATTGACCGGCTTCTGCGTAGTAAAACTCGATGGCTTTGAGCTGCGCAGCCATGGTGGCTTTTGCTTTGTCATCCGCCGATGCGGACCAGCCCTGGTAAGTCACCGAGGCCTTGCCTTTGGCCTGCTGTACTTGGGCCAGGGCATGGCTTGCAAACAGCGCAATGAACGACCAAATCAGGAATTTTTTGATTACTTGCATAGATTCATCAGTTTCGAAGTAGACGCAATTTGATTTTCAATATCGGTCGCGGAGGCCGCTGTTTTTATCCAGGCGCCGCCCTTGCCTGCAATCGTCTCTGACAGCTTTACAAACATGCCATTCACAGAGTCGTAATAAGCGGGGAAGTCATCCACATAGGTCTGTGAAGCTGGAACCACCTTGGTTTCACCGTTCTTCAAAGATGTGTTGAGGTAAAACGTGCCGGAAAGCGGTTCCTGAATGCGTATGTCGGCATAAGTGCCATAGACATACGAGGCGCCGCCCGCACTTTGGCTGAACTTGATCTTCTTGACGTTTTTGAAATCGACTTCGATTTCATAGTCGGGCTTGGGCAAGGACAGATTGAAAACCTCTCCATCCATGACTTGCATGGACATCACGTTGCCCACCGCATGGCCTTTGCTGAAAGGCACCAGAGGCACTCCAACGCGCGTAGATATGGCCTCACCCACGAGATCGGCAGCCCAGGTTTCTTGCGCCCCAGGCGTGGACTTCAAATAGTCGGGCAAGGCCGCCGCCATCTCTGGCGTCAGAGTGGCTTTGGTCACCTGCAGATAGCGCGAGACCTGCGTGGGCAGTGTGGCAGTCGCTAGGGCGCTGGCATATCGTGCAAACAGACCGGGCTTGTCGCCGCTGCCTTCATACACCAAGCGCACGCGCTCCAGAATTTCCTGGGCGCTCGGCTCATGCTGAAAGTTATCGACATAGCCAAAGCTGATGGGATAAGAGCGCACCACGTTCATTGACTTGAAGTCAAAAAACAATGCCTGGCCTCGTAAAAGAATGAACAGCTTGCGAATATCGCCAAAATGCTCGACAGACACTGTTTCCGAGCTCACAACCAGCGAAGAAACCAAGGCTTGGTCATTGCCCTTGAGGTCGCTAATCGGTGATGTGGATAGATTGAAATTCTGCGGAGTATTGGCGTTGACTGCCGCCAGCGCCCGCTTGTAAGAACTGCTGCGGGTCGACTTCAACTGCTTGTCATACTGCTGAGAGTATGGAAAGCGCCGAGAAAGACTGGCTGCGTCACCTGAGAATGCCACCCCGGCAAAAGTGACATCTCTGGTCTGAGACCAAGAGCACTGTGTGAATAACGTAATACCCACCACCAAACCCAGCCGTTTAAACACCGAAAAAGCGCTCATTCTTACCCTAATGTCATAGTTTTTGTAACAAAGTATACCCTCTCAAACTCCTGTTTATTCTGAGATTCCTTAACGAGAGAGTTTCTTGTTCTGGCGCTTGCGTGACAGCCCCGACACGCAGGTGACAAGGGCGGGCTTTTCGCCGCCGCACAATCCCGGCAGCAGGGGCAGCGGCCCCGGTCCACAACCTTGATGACGAGCAGGAGACATGCCAATGACACGCACGGTGCAGCAACTTTTTGACCTCTCGGGCAAGACCGCCCTGGTGACCGGCGGCTCGCGCGGCCTGGGTCTGCAGATGGCCCATGCGCTGGGCGAGGCCGGTGCCAAGGTCCTGCTGACCTCGCGCAAGGCCAGGGATCTGGAAGAGGCCGCGGCCGAGCTCAAGGCCGCGGGCATAGAGGCCGACTGGATTGCCGCCGATTGCGCCGATGAGGCCGATATAGCGCGGCTGGCCAAGGAGGCTGTTCAGCGCCTCGGTCATGTGGACATTCTGATCAACAACGCGGGCGCCAGCTGGGGCGCGCCGGCCGAGGACCATCCGACCGCGGCCTGGGACAAGGTGATGAACCTCAATGTGCGCGGCTATTTCCTGCTCAGTCAGCAGATCGCCCGCCTGTCCATGCTGGAGCGCAGGAGCGGCCGCATCATCAACCTGGCCTCGATCGCGGGCCTGGGCGGCAATCCCACGGGCATGAAGACCATTGCCTACAACACCTCCAAGGGTGCTGTGATCAATTTCACGCGCGCGCTGGCCGGCGAGTGGGGCGTGCACGGCATCACCGTCAATGCCATCTGCCCGGGCTTCTTCAAGACCAAGATGGCGGCCGCGCTGATCGAGACCCTGGGCGAGGACGAGATGAAATCCCATGCGCCGCTGCGCCGCCTGGGCGATGACGAAGACCTCAAGGGACTGACGCTGCTGTATGCGAGCGACGCGGGCAAGCACATCACCGGCCAGTGGATGGCGGTGGACGGCGGCGTGAGCGCGCTGGTGGGCGGCTGAGCTTTTGTGGCGCGCTCCGCAGGCGG
>JAFAIY010000556.1 GCA_019236485.1 Comamonas sp.
ACTCACTTGACGGAATCAAGAAGATTAAAAATCTTCCTCATTACTGTTTTTGTGAGCGTTTAGTTAACTCCGAAGAGTTGTGTTCCGAAGAACTGGCTGCTCGCCACCAAACGCCCACGCTTATCGGCTGTATTTTTTTAAGGATCCCGATTCAAACCCGGTCAACACCAGTCTTGAATCTCGTTGCTTGCTGCGATCAGCGAAGCCTTCTATTGTATCACCGTTTTCAGTGGCATCAAGAATATTTTTCTTCTCAGGCGCCTAGCGAAATTTGCGTATCGCTCAGTGCAGCCTTGCATTGTACACAGAATTTCGAGCTTCCCGCAACTCGTGCATTGACCAAGTCAAAAACAAGGCCGACAGGCTCTCGCCTGTCGGCCTTGTTTGCACGCTTCAGGCCTTGGCTGCCTGCTCCAGTGCATCCACAAACAGCGCCGCCACATCGCAGCCCGTCTGATCAAAGATCTCCTGGAAGCAGGTCGGGCTGGTGACATTGATCTCGGTGACGTTATGGCCGATGACATCCAGCCCTATCAACAGTAGACCACGCTGTACCAGGCGTGAGCCAATGAACTCCGCAGTCGCCCGGTCCTGCTGGGCCAGGGGTTGAGCCACCCCTTTGCCGCCCGCCGCCAGATTGCCGCGCACCTCGTTGCCCTGGGGAATGCGAGCCAGGCAGAAGGGCACGGGCTTGCCGCCGATGATGAGCACGCGCTTGTCGCCATGCACGATGTCGGGCAGAAACTTCTGCACCATGACGCTGGTGGCCCCGCCCCGGTTCAGCGTCTCGATGATGCTGCCCAGGTTGCGCCCGTCTTCACCGACACGGAAGATGCCCATGCCGCCCATGCCGTCCAAAGGCTTGAGGATGACGTCCTGGTGCTGGGCATGAAAGGTCCGTATGTCCTGCGCATTGCGCGTCACCAGCGTAGGGGAGACGAATTGCGCAAACTCCATGATGGCGAGCTTTTCCGGATGCTCGCGCAAGGCGCTGGGCTTGTTGAAGACCTTGGCACCCTCACGCTCGGCCTGACTGAGCATATGGGTCGCATAGAAGAACTCCGCGTCGAACGGGGGATCCTTGCGCATGACGATGGCGCCGAAGTCCGCCAGCTCCACGAGCTTGCTGTCCGTCTCTTCAAACCAACCCGTCTTGTTGCCCGTCAGGGAGATGAAGCGCACCTGCGCCTTGACCTTGCCGCCGCTTTGCCAAGAGATGTCCCTGGGTTCGCAGGCCACGATCTGGTGACCGCGGCGCTGGGCCTCGCGCATCATGGCAAAAGTGGAGTCCTTGTAGATGACAAAGGATTCCAAAGGGTCAGCGACAAACAGTATTTGCATGGTGATGAACTCTATCGGTTGGTACCGGCATCATGCCCAGGCGGGCATAACACCACAAAGTGGCGGTGATGTTCAGGCGCCCCTGGCGCGAAAGCCCTGGATGAACAGGGCTAGACTGCCCGCCACCACGCCCCAGAAGGCCGAGCCCACGCCTGCAATGACCACCCCGCTGAGCGTGACGAGGAAGGTGACCAGCGCCGCCTCGCGGTGCTTTTCGTCCTTGAAGGCCGCTGCCATGCCCCCGCCTATGGAGCCCAGCAAGGCCAGGCCCGCGATGCAGGCCACGAGTTCCTTGGGGAAGGCCGTCAGCAGTCCTGTGACCACGGCGCCGAAGATACCTATCAGAATGTATAGCAGACCGCACACAGCGGACGCGGTGTAGCGCTTGTTCTTATCTTCGTGCGCCTCGGGACCCATGCAGATCGCGGCCGTGATGGCGCTGAGGTTGAGCGCATAGCCGCCGAATGGCGCCAGCAGCAAGGTGGCGACACCCGTCAGGCTGATGACGCGTGAGACGGGGATGGGATAGCCCGTGGCCCGGATGACGGCCACGCCGGGCAGATTCTGCGAAGCCATGGTCACCACGAACAGGGGCAGGGCCAGGCTGATCAAGGCCTGCAGCGAAAACCGGGGCGCGGTATAGACCGGCAGGGCCAGCCCCCCATGCACGGCCGACCATTGCATCTGCCCATGCAGCGCAGCCCAGACCGTGCCCGCCAGCAGGGTGATGATGACCGCATAGCGCGGAGCCATGCGCCGCGAAAGCAGATAGGCCAGCAGCATGACCAGCACCAGGGACAGATCGGACTCAGCCGCCGCAAATGCCTGCATGCCGAACTTGGCCAGCACGCCGGCGAGCAGGGCCGAGGCGATCTCCACGGGAATGCGGTTCATGATGCGCTCGAACCAGCCCGTGACGCCCGCCAGAACGATGAGCACGGCGCTGACGATGAACGCGCCGACGGCCTCCGCCATGGAGAAACCGCCCGCCAGCCCCGCCGTGGCCAGCACGGCCGCGCCCGGCGTGGACCAAGCCACCATGACCGGCATGCGCAGTATCAGCGAGGGCAGCAGCGAGCACAGCCCCATGCCCAGGCCCAGGGCCCAGATCCATGAGGTGAGCTGCTCCGGCGTGGCCTGAAACGCCTGCGCCGCCTGGAACACCAGAGCCACCGAGCTGGTAAAGCCCACCAGAACCGCCACAAAACCGGCAGCAAGGGCCGCGGGACTCAAGTCTTTGAAGAAGCGCATCCACGCATTCTGGCATCAGGCTCGGCGGAAACTAAGCTACCCACGTGACCGCGAAGCGAGAAGCCGGCCATCGCTCTCAGAGTGCTAGCTGCCAACGCTTGCAGAGCAATCGCTGGAGCGATATTTCGCCCGAGGCTTTTACAGCTCGAGCTTGGAGCCCAGCTCCACCACCGAGTTGCTGGGCAGATGCAGAAAGTCCGAAACGCGGCTGGCGTTCTTGTGCATCTGGGCAAACAGCTTCTCGCGCCAGTGCGCCATGGAGTTGTTTATGCGCGGAATGATCACGTCGCGCGACAGGAAGTAGCTGGTGGACATGGAATCGAAGCTGCAGCCCTGGGTACGCAGCTGGGCCAGGGCCGTCGGCACATCGGGCTCGTTCTTGAAGCCGTAGTTGATGATGACCTCCCAGCAATCGCCGCCCAGGGACTCGGCCTCCACGCGCTTGTCCAGGCCCACCCAGGGCACTTCATGGTTGCGCACGGTCACAAAGATGTTGCGCTCATGCAGCACCTTGTTATGCTTGAGGTTGTGCAGCAGCGCATGCGGCACGGTGCCCGGCTCGCCCGAGAGAAACACCGCCGTTCCCGGCACTCGGGTGGGCGGATGGCGCCAGGTGGACTCCAGGAAATCCTTGAGGTTGAGCGCGTCGGCCTGCAGCCTCCGGTGCAGCAGCTCGCGCCCGCGGCGCCAGGTCATCATCAGCGTGAAGATCGTGCCGCCTATCAGCAGCGGGAACCAGCCGCCCTCGAACAGCTTGAGCAGATTGGAGCTGAAGAACGCGAAATCCACCAGGAAGAAAAAGCCCGTGGTCAGCAGGCACAGGGGCAGCGGGTAGTTCCAGCGGTAGCGAATCACGAAGAAGGTCAGCATGGTGGTGATCAGCATGTCCAGCGTCACCGCGATACCGTAGGCGGCCGCCAGATTGCCGCTGTTCCTGAACAGCAGCACGGCCAAAGCAATCGCCACGAACAGGCCCCAGTTGACCAGAGGCATATAGATCTGCCCCGTTTCCTTCACGCTGGTGTGGCGCACCTCGAAGCGCGGGAAGTAACCCAGCTGAATGACCTGGCGCGTCACGCTGAAGGCGCCGGTGATCAGGGCCTGCGAGGCGATCACCGTGGCCATGGTGGCCATGATGACCAGCGGCAGCAGGGCCCAGGCCGGCGCCATCATGAAGAACGGATTCTTGACGGCGTCGGGATTGGACAGCAGCAGCGCCCCCTGGCCGAAGTAGTTCAGGGTCAGCGCCGGCATGGCGATGCTGAACCAGGCCAGGCGGATAGGCTTTTTGCCAAAATGACCCAGGTCGGCGTACAAGGCCTCGGCACCCGTCACACAGAGCACGACCGAGCCCAGGATGATGAAGCTGGTGCCCGGGTTGTTCCAGATGAAACCGACCGCGTAATGCGGGCTCAGCGCGGCCAGGATTTCGGGGTGGCCCACGATCTGGTGCACGCCCAGCAGGGCAATGCAGACGAACCAGGTGGCCGTGATGGGGCCGAAGAACTTGCCTATGCCCGCCGTGCCGCGCTTTTGCACGAAGAACAGCAGAAACAGGATGACCAGGGTCAGCGGGATCACGGCCTTGGTGAAGTGCGGCGAGATCACTTCCAGACCCTCGACGGCCGAGAGCACCGAGATCGCCGGGGTGATCACGCCATCGCCGTAGAACAGCGAGGTGCCGAACATGCCCACCAGAAACAGCGTGCTGGACAGCCGCGGCTTGTCCTTGACCGTCTGCGAAGCCAGGGCCAGCATGGCCACCAGACCGCCCTCGCCGTTGTTGTCGGCGCGCAGCACCAGGACCACGTACTTGAGGGAAACGATGACCGTCAGCGTCCAGAACAGCACCGACAGCACGCCATAGACATTGGCCGGCGTGAACGGCACATAGCCCGAGCTGAAGACCTCCTTGACCGAGTACAGAACGCTGGTGCCTATATCTCCATACACAACACCGATAGCGCCCAGCGTCAGGGCGAACAAAGAGGATCTCGAATTTTGCACGGCTCAGAAAGCGACTCGTAAGGCAGTCACCAAGTCATCGGGAATCCGGCATTGTGCTCTGGCCCGACTATCCGTTGCTTCAGTCGTAGATTTCGGCGTCGGGATTGGTGGCTTCCAGCTCGTAGCTCGCGGCCAGCATGGCCAGGCGAGCGATCACGCCGTACATATAGAAGCGATTGGGCGCACTGGCTCCCGGACGCGCGCCGGCCTGGGGCAGCTGATTGCTTTGCTGGAAGGCCAGCGGCACATAGCCAGCGCCCGGAGCGTTCAGGTTCTCGTCCTCGCCGCGGTCGGGGTGCATGCGATAAAAGCCCCCCACCACATAACGGTCCATCATATAGACCACGGGTTCGGCCACAGCGTTGTGCATGCGCTCATAGGTCAGCACGCCCTCCTGCACGATGACGTCGTGCACGGTCTGGCCGTCCTTGATGACACCCATCTTGTTGCGGCTCTTGCGCGGCAGCGCGGCCAGCTCCTTGGCATCGCGCACGGTCATCACGCCCATGCCATAGGTGCCGTTGTCGGCCTTGACCACGGCAAACGGCTTTTCCTTGATGCCGTATTCCTTGTACTTGCGCCTCACCTTGGCCAGGATGACGTCCACCTGCTCGGCCAGCGCATCCATGCCCGTGCCTTCGGCGAAGTCTATGTTCTCCACATGGCCGAACAGGGGGTTGATCAGCCAGGGATCTATGCCCAGCAGCTTGCCGAAGCGCTTGCCGACCTCCTCGTAGCTCTGGAAGTGGCGGCTCTTGCGGCGCACATTCCAGCCCGCGTGCAGCGGCGGCAGCAGGTATTGCTCGTACAGCTCCTCGATGATGCCGGGCACGCCCGTGGAGAGATCGTTGTTGAGCAGGATCGTGCAGGGATCGAAGTCCTTGAGGCCCAGGCGGCGCTTGGAGCGGATCACGGGCTCCAGCTTGATCTCGTCTCCCAGCGGCAGCGTGATGGACAGCGTCTTCTTGATCTCGGGGCTGATGGAGCCGATGCGCACATTGAGGCCGGCCATGGTGAAGATGCGCTTGAGCTGCAGCACGCTGGCCAGGTAATGGGTGTTGCGCGTGTGGTTCTCGGGAATGATGAGCAGGTTGCGCGCCTCGGGACATATCTTTTCGATAGCGGCCATCGCAGCCTGCACGGCCAGCGGCAGCATTTCATCGGTGAGATTGTTCCAGCCACCCGGAAACAGGTTGGTGTCCACCGGTGCCAGCTTGAAACCCGCATTACGAATGTCCACCGAGCAGTAGAACGGCGGCGTGTGCTCCATCCATTCCAGGCGGAACCAACGCTCGATAGCAGGCATGGAGTCGAGAATGCGCTGCTCGAGTTCGTTAATGGGGCCGGTCAAAGCCGTGACGAGATGTGGAACCATAAATACCCTCAGGAGACGGTGGTGGGGGGCAATTGTAGAGACTGGCGCATAAAACAGGTGTTTTCCCTAGGTTCAGCCTCAGCGGCGCCAGAACGCCGGTGACAGCAAGGCCATGAAACTCAGTATTTCCAGCCGTCCGAGCAGCATTGCCAGAGTACACACCCACATTTGGAAATCCGTCAACACCGTGTAGTTAGACGCAGGACCGATGGCGCCCAGCCCCGGTCCCGTGCAGTGCACGCTGGCCAGCACCGCGGAAAACGCCGTCACCGGGTCCAGATCGGTGAGCAGCAGCACCATGCTCAGAATGATGACCGTGGCGCCATAGACCAGCATATAGGCCAGCACCGAAAAAATCATCGGGTTATCAACCACGGCGTCGCCCAGGCGCACGGGCTGCACGGCGCGCGGATGCACGAGGCGCGTCATCTCGCGCCGGGCCTGCTTGACCAGGATCAGCATGCGCACCATCTTGATGCCGCCGCCCGTGGAGCCCGCGCTCGTGGCCACGCCCGACAGCAACAGCAGCAGCACGGGAATGAACACCGGCCAGGCCAGATAGTCGGTGGTGGAAAAGCCCGTGGTGGTAGCCACGGACACGGTGTGGAACATGCCGTAGCGCAGCGCATCCAGCGGCCCATACACCCCCTTGATCCACAGCAGCGCCGCCGCCAGCAGGCCCGAGCCGACCAGCACGCCGATGGTGGCGCGCATCTCGGGGTCGCGCATAAAGCTGTCGATCCGGCCCTTGCGCATGGCCACGAAGTACAGCGCGAAGTTGCAGCTGGCCAACAGCATGAACACCAGCGCAATGCCTTCCAGCAGCGCCGAGTCGAAATAGGCAAAGCTCGCGTCGTGCGAGGACAGGCCGCCCAGGCTCACCGTGGCAAACATATGCATCAAGGCGTCCAGCGGCGTCATGCCGCCCGCCCAGAAGGCCAGCGCGCAGCCCAGGGAAAACAGCGCATAGACGCCCCACAGCCCCTTGGCGGTCTCGGTGATGCGCGGGGTCAGCCGGGTGTCCTTGACGGGCCCGGCCGCCTCGGCGCGGAACAGCTGCGCGCCCCCCACGCCCAGCAGCGGCAGGATGGCCACGGCCAGAATCAGAATGCCCATGCCGCCGATCCACTGCAGAAAAGTGCGCCAGACGTTGATGGACACGGGCAGCTTGTCCAGGCCGCTGAGCACGGTCGCCCCCGTGGTGGTCAGGCCCGAGACCGCTTCGAAGTAGGCATGGGTGAAGCTGATCTGTATGCCCACGCGGTTCAGCCCCATCATCAGCGGCACCATGGCGCACAGCGGCAGCACCGCCCACACCAGGGTCACCAGAATCACGCCATGGCGCGGCTGCAAATCCTTTTTGTGGCGGTGCAGCCCGGCCCAGAGCAGCAGGCCCACGGCGACGGTCGCGCCTATCGCCCAGGGATAGATGCGCCAGATGCCGTCGTCCGCGAACCAGGAAACGCCGAACGGCAGCAGCATGGCGGCCGCGAACATGATCATCAGCATGCCCAGCACGCGCAGCACGGGAAGCAGGTCTTTCATGGCCGCGGCTCAGAAGAAGGTGGCGCTGACGCGGAACAGGTTTTCCACGTTGCGCACCAGGCGCTTGTTGGGCAGGAACAGCACCACATGGTCTCCCGACTCGATCAGCGTGTTGCTGCGCGGAATGATGACCTCGGTCTTGGCCTCGGCGGAGATCTCGTCGGCGCTCTTGCCTTCGGGAATGCCGCGCACGATGAGGCCGATGTGCACATCCTCGGGCAGGCTCAGATCGGCCACCTTGCGTCCCACCACGCGCGAGCTCTTGCGGTCGCCGCGCGCCACGATCTCCAGCGCCTCCGCCACCCCGCGGCGCAGGCTGTGCACGGCCTGCACATCGCCGCGGCGCACATAGGCCAGCAGCTCGCCCAGCATGGCCTGGGCCGGCGAGAGCGCAATATCGATCTGCGTGCCATGCATCAGGTCCGCATAGGCGCGGCGGTTGATGAGCGAGAGCACGCGGCGCGCGCCCATGCGCTTGGCCAGCAGGCTGGCCATGATGTTGTCCTCGTCATCGTCGGTCAACGCCAGGAACAGGTCGACCTCCTCTATGCCCTCGTCCGCCTGCACCTCCTCGTCGGTGGCGTCGCCCGCGAGCACCAGCACCTCGGCCGGCAGCGCCGAGGACAGGCTCAGGCATTGCTGCTCGCTGTGCTCGATGATCTTGATATGGAAGCGCCCCGGCGTCTGCGCCAGCTTGCTGGCCAGGCGCAGGCTGACCTGGCCGCCGCCCGCGATCATGATGCGGTAGACGGGGCGCGAGGGACGGCCTTCGGGGCGGTTGATGGAGCGCAGCGCATCAGGCAGATGCTCCTTGGCCGCGAGTATGAAGACCTCGTCGGCGGGCTCGATGCGGGTCGCGCCGTCGCAGCGCACAAAGCGGTCGGGCTCGTCCAGAAAGCGCCGGTAGATGGCCACGATGCGCATGGCCAGTTCGGGATAGCGCTCGCGGATCTCGCCGATCTGCAGGCCCACGGCCGGAGCTCCGGCGCGCGCGCGCACCGAGGCCAGGGCCGCACGGCCGCCCGCAAAGGCCCGCACCTGCATGGCCTCTGGATACTCGATGAGCTTGCCTATGTAGTTGGTGACCGACTCTTCGGGACAGATGATGCTGTCCACCGCAAAACCATCCTTGCCCAGCAAGGCCTCGTTGGCGGCGAAGCCCGAAGAGCGCACGCGGGCGATGCGCGTGGGAATGTCGAACAGGGTCTGGGCCAGCTTGCAGCAGACGAGATTGGTCTCGTCCATGGAAGCGCAGGCGATCAGCAGGTCCGTGTCCTTGGCGCCGGCTTCGGCCAGCACCTGCGGGTCTATGCCGTTGCCGACCACGCCGCGCAGATCGAACCGGCTTTCCAGCTCGCGCAGCGCGCGCGCATCGGTGTCGATGACGGTGATGCCGTTTTGCTCGGACACCAGGCTTTCGGCCACACTCTGGCCTACGCGCCCGGCACCCAGAATAATGATTTTCATGGTGTTGTAGGAAGGGATCCAAGCAGCGGCGGGAATTCAGTCCCGAGGTCGGCCGCTGACGGCAGACCTCGGCTGGCGGGCTTCAGGAGCGGACTTCGCCTTCGCCCAGCACCACATATTTGAGCGAGGTCAGGCCCTCTATGCCCACGGGACCGCGCGCATGGAATTTGTCGGTGCTGATGCCGATCTCGGCGCCCAGGCCGTACTCGAAGCCGTCGGCAAAGCGCGTGCTGGCGTTGACCATGACGCTGGCCGAATCCACCTCGCGCAGGAACTGCTGGGCATGCATATGGTCGCGCGTCAGGATCGCATCCGTGTGGTGGCTTGAATAGCGGTTGATATGGGCGATGGCCTCATCCACGCCGCCCACCAGCTTGATGCTGATGATGGGCGCCAGATATTCCTCGCTCCAGTCCTGCTCGGTCGCGGCCGCCAGCTTGGCGTCCGGCACGCTTTGCAGAATCGCCAGGGCCTCGGGATCGCAGCGCATCTCCACGCCCTTGGCCGCATAGACGGCGCCGATCTTGGGCAGGAACTCGGCCGCCACGGCCCGCGCCACCAGCAGGCCTTCGCTGGCATTGCAGGGGCTGTACTTGTTGGTCTTGGCGTTGTCGGCCACCTTCACGGCCATGGCGATGTCGCAGGGATCATCGACATAGGTGTGGCAGTTGCCGTCCAGGTGCTTGATCACCGGCACCTTGGCCTCGCGGCTGATGCGCTCGATCAGGCCCTTGCCGCCGCGCGGAATGATGACGTCCACATAGTCGGGCATGGCGATCAGTTGGCCCACGGCATCGCGGTCCGTGGTCGCCACCAGCTGCACGCCCTGCTCGGGCAGGCCGGCCTCGGCCAGAGCCTGGGCCACCAGCCTGGCCAGCGCCTTGTTGGAATCTATGGCCTCGGAGCCGCCGCGCAGAATGCAGGCGTTGCCGCTCTTGATGGACAGGCTGGCCGCCTCTATGGTCACATTGGGCCGGCTCTCGTAAATCATGCCGAACACGCCGATGGGCACGCGCATCTGGCCCACGCGGATGCCGCTGGGCATTTGCTTCATGCCGACGATCTCGCCGATCACATCGGCCATGGCAGCCAGCTGCTCGCAGCCCTGGGCGCAGGTCTCGAGCACCTTGGGCGTCAGGCGCAGGCGGTCCACCATGGGTTCGGACAAGCCGTTGGCCACGGCCCGCTCCAGATCCCTGGCGTTATCGATCTGCAACGGCTCCATCTGCTCGCGCAGCAGGCGGGCCAGCGCCTTGAGTGCTTTGTTCTTGGTAGCTGCAGACGCACGGGCCATCAGCGCAGAGGCGGCTTTTGCCTGTGCGCCGAGCTGGTGCATGTATTCGACGGTATTGAGCGCGTTCATGCCTCAATTTTCGCCCAGATGGGGAGGCTTGCGCCGATAAACCCCTAACTGTCGCACTTTGGCGCTGCTTCTACACTGCCGGGCATGACGCAAACCACTCCCAACACTCTGCAAGCCAGCCGCCAGCTGCAACAGCTGCGCTCGGGTTTTGAACAGCTGGCACAGCAGCAAAGCAGCGCCGCCGCCCTGGGTCTCGAGGCCCGTGCGGCCACCGAACTGCTGCAGGCCCTGCCGCCGCGCTATGCCGAGGTGCTGCTCAATCTGCTGGACCGGCTGGAGTCCAGCGCGCTGTTCACCGAGGAAAGCTGCTCCTTCAGCCAGAAGGACCTCGTGGACAACCTGCTGCTCTGGGCCGACAAGGCCCGGGCGCAGCTTGAGAAAAGCTGAAAATTCCCGGAAAAACAATCGCTTGGAGCACAGCCAATCGCAAACAATGGTTGCGGGCGTGAAGCTGTTTGTCCACATGTAAAAAGCCGCAACATCGCTGGTCTTGTGCGCGGCGCCTCGCTACCTTGGGTATCTCTTTACTTGCTTGGAGATTGCCATGGGACTGCTCAATGAGATCGTGGGTGCGGTGGTAGCCGAAGAAGCCCTGGACAAACTCGACCCCGAGGCCGGCCTGCTCAAGAAAGGCATGGCCGTGGTCGCCGGCTTCGAAGGCGAAAAAATCATCGAAGAAAAGATCAGCGAACACAAGGAGCAGGAACAGCAGCCGCCGGCCGACGACGCCCAGCAGTAAGCTGGCCCTCCGCTTTGCCATAGCAAGGATGGGCCCGCCACCCTTGCTCTGGCCGTTCAGCCCCGGCCGGCCTGCACCAGCTGCATGGCCAGCTGGCGCAAGGCCTGCCAGCTGTCGCGCGGCCAGCCTGCTCCGGGCAGGCCTTTGACTATCCCGTCCACCGTATGGGCCGATTGCAGCAGCTCGGCGGCCCTGGCATCGCTGACACGTGGCAGCAGGCGCTCCATCAGCCTTTCCTTGGGACCCCAGATGCGGTTCTCGCGCAGCGCCATGGGCAAGGGCTTGCCCGCGGCCATCGCGTCCTTGACGCGCTTGATGTTGCGTATATCCTCGGCCAGCGCCCAATGCACCAGCACCTCGGCCTCGCCTTCGGCCTGCAGGCCGTCGAGCATGCGCATGCTGCGCGCCACCTGGCCCGAGAGCACGGCCTCGGAGAGCTTGAACACGTCATAGCGCGCCACATTGAGCACGGCCTGCTCCACCTGCTCGAAGCTCAGCTCGCCCTCGGGGTGCAGCAAGGCCAGCTTCTGGATTTCCTGATGCGCGGCCAGCAGATTGCCTTCCACGCGATCGGCGAAGAACTGCAGCGTGCGCTGCCCCTGCTCTCCCGCGGCCACGCGCTGGTTCTGCTGCGCCAGGCGCTGGGCTATCCAGTGCGGCAGGGCGGCGCGCTCCACGGGCTCGATCTGGATGGAGACTCCGTTGCCATCCAGCGCGGCAAACCAGGCCCCCGTCTTGGTGGCCTTGTCCAGGCGCGGCAGCGCGATCAGGGTCAGCGTGCTGTCATTGCCCTGGGCGTCCTGCGCGATCTGCTGCAGCGCGGCGCTGCCGTCCTTGCCGGGCTTGCCCGAGGGAATCCGGATTTCCAGGATCTGCTTGTCCGCAAACAGCGACAGCGAGCCGCCCGCGGCCAGCACATTGCTCCAATCGAAATGCGCGCCCATCACGGTGTAGCTGCTGCGCTCGGTATAGCCTGCGGCGCGCGCGGCCGCGCGAATCGCATCCGCGGCCTCCTGCAGCTGCAGCGGCTCGTCGCCATGCAGCACATAGAGGGAGCGCAAGCCCTTGGCCAGATGGGAGGAAAGCTGGTTCAGCGCAAGCTGCATGGATTCTCAGAAGCAAACAAGCCGCCACGCCCAATGGATAGGCGCTGACAGCTATCGGTTTAGGAGGATTGAAGACTCTTGACGGCCGCCAGACGGCGGATGATCTGCTGCACGACATCGTTGCGCATGTCCTTGTTCAGCATCTCTTCTTCTCCGGCCTTGGACAGGGCATTGGTCTCGTTATAGGTGACGTTGCGAATCTGGCGGATCTCCGTGGCGGGGATCAGCTCGTCGCCGCCTGGCGTGCGCAGCGAGAACCTGACGATCAGGCGCAGCTCGATTTCACGCACCTGGCCCGCGACGTTGGAGCCCACGATGACGCGCTGCTGCAGCTCGCTGATGATCTGGCAGATCACTTCGGCCGTATCCGGCGAGGCCGGATCCTTGACCACGCTCAGCTTGTCGCTGGACGACTCCAGATTGCGGCGCAACAGCGTGCCCACCGGCGCGCCCCGCCCCGCCTGGATGTAGATCGAGCGAAACACAAAATTCGGCACGCCGCGCAGGCGAAAACCACAGGCACCCAGCAGGGGCGACAAGGCCAGGGCGGCCAGCAGCGTACGTTTTTGCATGAACAAATCCTGCATTCAGAAGGCCCTGCCACGCCTTGCGGGCGGCAGGGCCGGGCTCCGTCAGACCACCACGTTCACCAGACGGCCGGGCACCACAACAATCTTCTTGGGTGTCTTGCCTTCGGCAAACTTCTGGAACTCCTCGTTGGCCAGGGCCGCGGCCTCGATCGCCGCCTTGTCGGCCGTGGCGGACACCAGGATGGCGCCGCGCAGCTTGCCGTTGACCTGCAGCACCAGCGAGATCTCGTCCTGCACCAGGGCCTTGGGGTCGACCTGGGGCCAGGCCGCATCGAGCAGATCGCCCATCAGGCCGGCGTAGCCCAGATCGCTCCACAGCACATGGGCCAGGTGGGGCGTGGCCGGATAGAGCACGCGCAGCAGAATGCCAAAGCCTTCGATCAGCGCCACCTTGGCACCGGCGTCGTCCAGGGCCTTGAAGTCTTCCAGCGCGTTGATCATCTTCATCGCGCCCGAGACCACGGTGTTGTACTGCATGCGCGAGTAGTCGTAATCCACCTGCTTGAGCACGGTGTGGAGCTCCAGGCGCAGGGCCTTGGCGGCCTTGCCGAATTCCACATCATCCAGCGACTTGGCGCCGGCCACGCCGGTCACGGCCGAGACCATGTCCATCTGCGACAGCTTGAGGCCGAAGTTGTAGACGCGGCGCAGGAAGCGGTAGCTGCCCTCGACGGCCGCGTCGTTCCACTCCAGCGTCAGCTCGGGCGGCGCGGTGAACATGGTGTACAGGCGGGCCGTGTCGGCGCCGTACTTCTCGATCAGCTCCTGCGGATCGATGCCGTTGTTCTTGGACTTGGACATGGTGCCCACGCCCTCGTAGTCGATGGCCGTGCCCACGGGCAGCAGGCCGTCGGCGCTGTCCACCTCGGCCTTGAGCTTGGCGCCGATGATCTTGCCGGTCTCGTCGAACACATGCTCCACATCCTTGGGCCAGAAGTATTCCTTGGCGCCCTTGGCCGTGCGACGGCTGTAGATGTGGTTCAGCACCATGCCCTGGGTCAGCAGCTTGGTGAAGGGCTCGTCGATCTTGAGCAGGCCCAGGTCACGCATGACCTTGGTCCAGAAGCGCGCATACAGCAGGTGCAGGATGGCGTGCTCGACGCCGCCGATGTACTGGTCCATGGGCATCCAGTAGTCGGCGCCGCCAGCCACCATCTGCTCGCTGTTCTTGGCGTCGCAATAGCGCATGAA
>JAFAIY010000589.1 GCA_019236485.1 Comamonas sp.
CCAGCTCGACGAAGACCGCCGCACGCGCCAGCAGGCCGTGAATGCCGAAAACAGCCGCCACGCCGATCTGTCCGCGCGCCTGGAGGCGCTCAAGGCGCTGCAGGAAAAGGTCAAGACCGACGGCAAGCTCCAGCCCTGGCTGGCCAAGCATGGCCTCGACGGGCTGCAAGGCCTGTGGAGCCGTATCGCCATCGAAAGCGGCTGGGAAAGCGCGCTGGAAGCCGCTTTGCGCGAGCGCCTGGGCGCTCTCGAGGTCGGGCGCCTGGATATGGTGCGCGGCTTTCTGGGCTCGGGCGGGCAGGACGCGCCGCCCGCGCGCCTGGCCTTCTTCAGCCCTCCGCAGGCGGCGGGTGCCGCGCCCGCCGGCCGTTTCGCATCGCTGTCAGAGCTGCTCAAGGTCAGCGATGCGGGTCTGCGTGCCGTACTCGTGGACTGGCTTGCCGGCTGCTATACGGCGCCCACGCTGGACGAAGCTTTAGCCAAGCGCGCCGAGCTGCGCGCCGGCGAAACCATTTACGTGCCCACGGGCCATGCGGTCACCGCCCATGGCGTGACTTTTTACGCCCAGGATTCCGAACAATCGGGCCTGCTGGCGCGGGCCCAGGAAATCGAGCATCTTGAAAAAGAAGTGCGCGCCCAGGCCTTGATCGCCGAGGAGTCGCGCTCGGCCCTGGTGCGTGCCGAAAGCGCCTATGCCGATGCCTCCCAGCGTCTGGTGGCCGCGCGCCGCGAAGCCACCGAGTCCCAGGGCCGCGCCCATGAGCTGCAGGTCGAGACGCTGCGCCTGTCACAACTGGCCGAGCAGGCGCGCGCGCGCAATGCCCAGATTTCGGCGGATCTGTCCGAGGTCGAGGCCCAGCTGTCGGACATCGAGGAACGCAAGGTCGCGGCCGAGGCCCGTTTCGAGGAGCTGGACATGCAGCTGGCCGACAGCCAGGAGCGCCATGCCCAGCTCGGCGACCGCGTGCTCGAAGCCGAGCGCCGCCTCAACGAATCGCGCGAGCAGCTGCGCAGCCTGGAGCGCCAGGCCCAGGAGGCCACTTTCTCGCAGCGCAGCCTGCATGCAAGGCGCGCCGAGCTGTCGCGCACCATAGAAACTGCGAGCCAGCAGGCCAAGTCGCTGGCCGAAGAGCAGCAGCGCGCGCAGGACGAACTGGCCCGGCTCTCCGATGCCGCGGCCCAGGGCGGGCTGCAGGATGCGCTGGATCTGAAGATGCAGCGCGAGAAGGACGTGGCCGAGCGCCGCAGCGAATACGACGATCTGACCAACAAGCTGCGTGCCAGCGACGAACGCCGCCAGTCGCTGGAAAAAGCGCTGGACCCGCTGCGCCAGCGCATCACCGAATTCCAGCTCAAGGAACAGGCGGCGCGCCTGGGTCTGGAGCAGTACAGCAATCTGCTGAGCGAAGCCAATGCCGACCTGGCCGCCGTGGCCCAGTCGATTGCCGAGGGCAATGTGCGCATGCACGGCCTGCAGGGCGAAATCGATCGCCTGCATCGCGAGATCCAGGCCCTGGGCGCCGTGAACCTGGCCGCGCTCGACGAGCTGACGCTGGCGCGCGAGCGCAAGACCTTCCTAGACGCGCAGATGGATGACCTGACCAAGGCCATGAACACGCTGGAGGAAGCGATCCGCAAGATCGACGCCGAAACGCGCGAGCTGCTCTCGGGCACTTTCGATATCGTGAACCGCCATTTCGGCCGCATGTTCCCCGAGCTGTTCGGCGGCGGCCAGGCCAAGCTGGTGATCACCGGCGACGAGATCCTCGATGCAGGCGTGCAGGTGATTGCCCAGCCTCCGGGCAAGAAGAACCAGACCATTCACCTGCTCTCGGGCGGGGAGAAGGCGCTGACCGCGATCGCGCTGGTGTTTGCGATCTTCCAGCTCAATCCCGCGCCTTTCTGTCTGCTCGACGAGGTGGACGCGCCGCTGGACGACGCCAATACCGAGCGCTATGCCAAACTGGTCTACAGCATGAGCAAGGGCACGCAGTTTCTGTTCATCAGCCACAACAAGATCGCCATGGAAATGGCCGAGCAACTGATTGGTGTGACGATGCAGGAACAAGGTGTTTCACGAATTGTTGCCGTGGATATGGAGTCCGCCTTGTCCATGGCTGAGCTATCCTGAACCCCGTCACCCGATTTTTAGGAAAACCGTTTTCTCACATGAGTAACTTGCAAATCAGTCTGGCCGTCCTGGGTGTGGTGCTGTTGGCCCTGATCGTTGCCTACAACTCTTGGTCCTCGCGGCGCAATGCGCCCCGGCGGGCCGAACCCCTGGACGAAAGCTCCGATCCCCAGCGCCTGGAGCCCGGCATGAGCACCGTGGGCCATGGTGCCGACCTCACCAAATACCAGCACGAGCCCGTGCTCGGCGATTTCGGCAAGGCCATCCCGGGCACCGAGCCCGTGCAGATGCCCGAGTCCGAAGGGCGCTTTGCCGAAACCGAGGCCGAGCTGGCCCGTCTCGTGGCGCGCGAAGCCCATGAGGAGCAGCAGCGCCAGGCCGCCCAGGCCCAGCAGTCGGCCGCCGAGCTCGAGCCGTCCGCGGCCGAGCAGGCCGTGGCCGAAGCGGCCGCAGCGCCCCGGCAGGCGGTGGAGCCCGTGCTCACCGATGCGCCCCTGGCCGCGACCAAGGCGGCCGCGGCGGAGCGGCGCGGGCATCTGGATCCGCTGCTCGATGCCATCGCCCCTATCACCGTGGCCCAGGCCGTGCCCGGCGAGGTGGCGCTGCAGGCTCAGCCCAGCACGCGCCGCGCGGGCAACAAGCCTTTCGCGATCGAGGGCATGAATCAGCACAGCCAGCAGTGGGAGCCGCTGCAGGCGGGCCAGCGCTATATCGGCTTTCAGGCCGGCGTGCAGCTGGCCAACCGCACCGGAGCGCTCAACGAGATCGAGTTCTCGGAGTTCGTCACCAAGGTGCAGCGCTTTGCCGATGCGCTGGGCGCCATGGCCGACGTGCCCGATATGCTCAACGAGGTTGCGCGCGCCCGCGAGCTCGATCAGTTCGCGAGCGAGCACGATGCCCAGCTGAGCTTCATGCTGCGCGCGCGCCAGGCCTCGTGGAGCGCCGGCTATGTGCAGCAGAACGCCAGCCGCCTGGGCTTTGTGGTCAGTTCCATGCCGGGCCGTATGGTGCTGGCCTCGCCCATTCAGGGCCTGCCGCCGGTGCTGGTGCTGGGCTACGACCCCCAGGCCGCCATGGGCGATGATCTCGATCAGTCCGTGGTGCGCGAGTTTCTGCTGAGCCTGGACGTGGCCCAGGTGCCGCGCGGCCAGCAGCCGTTCGCGCGGCTGCGCCAGGTGGCCGAGCAGCTGTGCCAGACCATGGACGGCGTGCTCTGCGACCAGAACGGCTATCTGCTGCCGGTCTCGGCGCTGGACCCGATCCAGCATGATCTGGAACTGCTCTACGACAAGCTTGACAGCCGCGAACTGTCGGCTGGCTCGCTGCTGGCGCGCAGGCTGTTCAGCTGATTGGAATGCCCCCGAGCCGCTGCGCGGTCTCCTGGAGGCTCCGCGCTCGGGGGCGGCTACTGCCGGCCGTCCCGCATCCGGACTCTGCGAGTTTCATGGGCAGCGGCCTGTCCGCGTACCATGCACAGATAACACCAATAGTCAGGGCCAACAATGTTGGCCTTTTTCATCGCTACCCCAGTGGCTAGAGCATGACCGAGAATTTCGACCTTTTTTCCGCTGAACCGCCCGCGCAGAGCGCGGCGGCTGCTCCTGAAAAAGTGATTGCCAAGGTGCAGGAACTGCGCGCCCGGCTCCAGCGCTGGGCGCATGAATACTATGTGCAGGATGCGCCTACGGTGCCCGATGGCGAGTACGACCGCGTTTTCCAGCAGCTGCAGGCGCTAGAAGGCGCTTATCCGCAGCTGGTCACGCCCGATTCGCCCACGCAGCGCGTGATCGGCGCGGTGCTCGAAGGCCTGGCGCCCGTGCGCCATGCCGTGCCCATGCTCAGCATCCAGACCGAGACCGATAACGAGGCCACGGGCGCCATCGCTTTCGACCAGCGCGTGCGCCGGGAGCTGGGCCTGGGCGAGGCCGATCCCGTCGTCGAATATGTGGCCGAGCCCAAGTTCGACGGCCTGGCCATGAATCTGCGCTACGAGAACGGCCAGCTGGTGCAGGCCACCACGCGCGGCGACGGCGAGGTGGGCGAGGACGTGACGCACAACATCCGCACCATACGCCAGATCCCGCTGTCCCTGCCTGCAGCTTCGAGCGTGCCGCCCGTGGTCGAGGTGCGCGGCGAGGTGCATATGGCCAAGGCCGATCTGCAAAAACTCAACGAGAGGCAGCTCGCGGCCGGCGGCAAGACCTTTGCCAACCCGCGGAATGCGGCCGCGGGCTCGGTGCGGCAGCTGGACTCGGGCATTGCGGCCCAGCGCCCGCTGTCCTTTTTTGCCTATGGTCTGGGCGAGATCACGCCCGCGGCGCAGGGCGGACCGGATTTCGTCACCCATTACGCCATGCTGCAGATGCTGAAGTCCTGGGGTTTCCCGGTTGCTCCCCAGGTCTGTATTGCGCAGGGTGCTCCCGAACTGGTAGCGTTCCATGAGCGCCTGGGCGCCGCGCGCGAAAGCCTGCCATTCGAGATCGACGGCGTGGTCTACAAGGTCAACAGTCTGGCGCTGCAGCGCCAGCTGGGTTTCAAGTCGCGCGAGCCGCGCTGGGCCGTGGCCCACAAATATCCAGCCCAGGAGATGCCCACGCTGATGGAGAGCATAGACGTGCAGGTGGGCCGCACGGGCAAGCTCACGCCCGTGGCGCGTCTGGCACCCGTGCAGGTCGGCGGCGTGGTGGTGACGAATGCCACGCTGTCCAATCTCTTCGACATCCGCAAGAAGGGCGTGCGCGTCGGCGATACGGTGATCGTGCGCCGCGCCGGCGATGTGATCCCTGAAGTGGTGGGCCGGGTGGCGGGTGAACGCCCCGTTTATGTGCCCAATTTCCGCATGCCCAAGACCTGTCCCATCTGCGGCAGCGCCGTGGTGCGCGAGAAGGGCGAGGCCAACCACCGCTGCACGGGCGGCCTGTTCTGCGGGGCCCAGCGCAAGGAAGCGATCCTGCACTTCGCCCACCGCCGGGCCATGGACATCGAGGGCCTGGGCGACAAGCTGGTCGATCAGCTCGTCGATGCCCAGGTGGTGCGCGTGCTGCCTGATCTATACCGGCTGGGCCTGAGCTCGCTGGCGGCGCTGGATCGCATGGCCGAGAAATCGGCCCAGAACGTGCTGGCCGCCCTCGAAAAATCCAAGAGCACCACGCTGCAGCGTTTTCTGTTCGGTCTGGGCATACGCCATGTGGGCGAATCCACGGCCAAGGACCTGGCCAAGCATTTCGGCAAGCTCGATGCCATCATGGACGCGAGTGTCGAGGAACTGCTGCAGGTCAACGACGTGGGCCCCGTGGTCGCGGACAGCATCCACACTTTTTTCGCCCAGCCCCATAACCGCGAGGTGGTGGAACAGCTGCGCGCCTGCGGCGTGCATTGGGAAGAGGGCGAGCCCGCCGAGAAAGCGCCACAGATCCTGGCCGGCCTGACCGTGGTGCTGACCGGCACCCTGCCGACGCTGAGCCGCGATGCGGCCAAGGATATGCTGGAGGCCGCGGGCGCCAAGGTCTCGGGCTCGGTCAGCAAGAAGACCAGCTATGTGGTGGCCGGGGCCGAGGCCGGCAGCAAGCTGGCCAAGGCCGAGGAGCTGGGCGTGACCGTGCTTGACGAGGCGGGAATGCTGGTCCTGCTCAAGGGCCAGGGCACGGCTTGAACCTGGAGGTCGGGACATGAACAAATTGCGGCGCAAACCCGTGGTGGGCCTGGCCTTGGGCAGCGGCTCGGCGCGCGGCTGGGCGCATTTCGGCGTGCTGCACGCGCTGCGCGAGGCCGGCATCGCCCCCGACATCATCTGCGGCACTTCCATAGGCTCGCTGGTCGGGGCCACCTATGCGGCCGGCGAGATGGACAGTTTCGAGAACTGGGTGCTGGGCCTGGGCAAGCGCAAGGTCTTCGGCTTCATGGATTTCAACCTCGGCGGTGGCCTGCTCAAGGGCGAGAAGATCATCGAGTTCTGGCGCGAGAATTTCGTGCAGGAGACCATGGAGGAGCTGGGCGCGCCGTTTGGCTGCGTGGCCACCGATCTGCAGACCGGCGCCGAGGTCTGGCTGCGCAAAGGCTCGATCGCCGAGGCCGTGCGCGCGTCGATCGCCTTGCCGGGCCTGTTCACGCCGGTCATGCATGATGGGCGGCTGCTGGTCGACGGCGGCCTGGTCAACCCCGTGCCGGTGTCGCTGGCCAGGGCCATGGGCGCCGATATCGTGATCGCCGTGGACCTGAATGCCGACATCATGCGCCGCCATATGCGGCTGCAGGAGCCGCGCGACAGCGAGCTCAGGATTCAGAGCCGCGAGGTCAGCCTGTCCGAGCTGCAGCTGGAGACCGAGCCTCCGGCGGACGAGGTACCGCCGCTGCAACACCCGCTGGCAGAGCCCGCAGGCTGGAGCGGCAAATGGCGGCGCAGCGTAAGCAGCGTGAAGACTCTGTCGGCCTCGGTGATGCGCCGCGGGCAGAAAAGAGAGGGCGATGCGGAGGGCGACGAGCCCCCGCGCATCCCTTCGCTGACCAATGTGCTGCTGGCCAGCATCAACATCATGCAGATGCGCATCACGCGCAGCCGCATGGCCGGCGATCCGGCCGAGGTGCTGATCGCGCCGCGCGTGTCCCATATCGGCCAGATGGATTTCCACCAGGGGCGTGAATCCATAGACGAAGGCTATGCGGCCGCGCAGCTGGCCATGCCGGCGCTGCGGGGCTGGGGCCTGTAGCCCAAGGCCGGTGAGCGGGGCGGCCGGCTCAGTCGCCGATTCTGTCCGTGGGAAAGCGCAGCGACTCGCGCAGCAGATAGGGCATGGGCCATTCCAGATTGATGTTGTTGGGCGCAATCGGCTTCTGGAACCATTTGGTATAGAGCTCCTGCAGCTCGCCACTGCGGATCAGGCGCAGCATTTCCTGGTTCACCACCTTTTTGAAGGCCGCATCTCCCTTGGGCAGCATGATGGCGTAGGGCTCCACGGTCATGGGCTTGCCCACGATCGCGTATTTGGCCGGCTCCTTGGACTGGGCGCGCAGGCCGGAGAGCAGCACATCGTCCATGGCAAAGGCCGCAACCTTGCCCGCGGCCACGGTGTTGAAGCCGTCCTGATGGTCTTTGACGGGGGTGATCTGCAGCTTGAGCCCGCGCTCGGTATTGAGGCGGTTGAGTTCGCTGAGGCTGGTCGTGCCCTGGGTGGAGGCCACGCTCTTGCCGGCCAGGTCTTCGACGCCCTTGATGCCGCTGGCAGCGGGCACCAGCAGACGCACCGAGGCCACGTAATGGGGAATCGTGAAGTCCACCTGCTTGCGGCGCTCGGCATTGTTGGTGGTGGAGCCGCATTCCAGCGAGGCCTTGCCCTCGGCAATCGCGGGGATGCGCGACGCCGAGGTCACGGCCAGGTATTCCACGGGCAGGGCAGGCAGCTGCAGTTGCAGGCGCACGGCCTCGGCAATCTTGCGGCACAGATCTACCGCATAGCCTATGGGCTGTTTGTTGGCATCCCAGTAGGAAAACGGGATGGAGGACTCCCTGTGGGCGATCACGATACGCCCGGCGGCCTTGATTTTCTCGAGCTCTGCGGCCTGGGCCGTGGCCAGGCTGGCGATCAGCGCGGCCCCCAGAGACAGGGCGCGCAGGCAGGGAAACGGGCGGACAGCAGAAAGCATGAGAACTCCTTGGGTGCAATCGGGACCAAGGCCTCGCCGCAGGGCTGAATCGCAGCGCCCTGCCGTGGGCGGTCACACGTTGGGTGATACGTGTACCGAAATGTACTCAGCTTTGAGCGACGCTCGGGAATGCTCGGTAGGGTTTGATACAAATTGATGCGGATCGTCAACTCAGCTGCGGATGTAGACCCAGCCATCCTGCTGCATGCGGGCCAGGGCCTCGACGGCGCCCATGGGCAGCACCTGCACGCTGTCGGGTGCCGTCAGGCCGTTGTTCTTGAGCGTGTTGGGGCAGAGCAGCACGCGCGCCAGGGCCGGCCCCATTTCCTCGGGCGCGTCCAGCACGGCCTGCACGGCTTGGGCATTGGCCACGACCCAGACCTCGGCCTGGGGCTGGCCTGCAGTGAGATTCTTGAAGTTGCCGCGGGCGCGGGCCAGGGCTTGCGCCGTGGGCGCATGCAGCGCCACGCGGGCGCCTGGGCGCAGCGCGGGCAGCAGGGTGTTCCAGTCGGGAGTGCTCATGGTGATGGCTCTAGTTTGCTATTGGGACTATAGCTGCTCGCGCTTTGTGCATCCGGGCTATGCAGCGACAGCTTATTTGGCTGTGGGCTTGCCCAGCATCTCCTCCAGCAGCCCCGGCGGCATGCCGGTACGGGTCTGGACCTGGCCCTGGGCATTCTTCCAGATGGTCGCGGGCGTGGCGCGCAGGCCCATGGCCGTCATCAGCGAGACATTGTTGGCCAGGGCATCGCGCGCCGACAGCGGGATGCGCGGCAGCGCCGCAATGCCCAGGGTGTCGGGGTTTTTGCC
>JAFAIY010000144.1 GCA_019236485.1 Comamonas sp.
CGCGCGCTATGCGAGCAATTCCGAAGGCATACGCCGCACCTTTGAAGGCTCGTCGCTGGAAACCATCAAGCATATGGTGGCCGCCGGCATGGGCGTGACCCTGGTGCCGCGCCTGTCCGTGCCCGAGGATGCGCTGGCTCCCACCGAACGCCGCCGCAAGTCCGACGAGCCGCATATCCGTTATCTGCCCATCCACGAGGAAGACGGCATCTCGCCTCCCACACGCCGCGTGGTGCTGGCCTGGCGCCGCAGCTTCACGCGCTACGAGGCCATTGCCGCGCTGCGCAATGCCGTCTATGCCTGCCCGCTGCCGGGCGTGCAGCGTCTCTCGCAATAAGCGCCGCAGGGGTGGCTCGATGGGCGCGGAGTCCGGATTCGTTAAACCCGAAAGGTGAGAGCATGGCCAAGCAAGGCAAGGACAAAGCGCAGAAACACAAGCCGGACGCCGCAGCGCTGCCGCCCGCGGCCGGCATCCACATCGGCATCAGCGACGAGGACCGCGCGGCCATCGCCAAGGGCCTGTCGGCCCTGCTGGCCGATACCTATACGCTGTACCTGACCACGCACAACTTCCACTGGAACGTCACGGGGCCGATGTTCAACACGCTGCACACCATGTTCATGGCGCAGTACACCGAGCTGTGGAACGCCGTCGATCCCGTGGCCGAGCGCATCCGCGCCCTGGGCCACCCTGCGCCGGGCTCCTATGCCCAGTTCGGCAAGCTCACCAGCCTGCCCGATGCCCCGGCCCAGCCGCCCAAGGCCCTGGAGATGGTGCGCATTCTGGTGCAGGGCCATGAGGCTGTGGCGCGCACGGCGCGCCAGCTGTTTCCCCAGGCCGACAAGGCCGGCGACGAACCCACGGCCGACCTGCTGACCCAGCGTCTGGCTGTGCACGAGCAGGCGGCATGGATGCTGCGCTCCCTGCTCGAGGAGTGAGCCGCGCCTGGGCGCCGGTTCGGCCCGCAGCATGGCCGTGCTTTCAGTCTTCTTCAAGCCCTGGCGGGCTAGTCTCTAGAGGCCCGCCAGGGCTTTTCGCTTTTGCTTTTGAAAGGAATGCGCGTGTTTTCTGCGGCGGCTCCCATGGTCTCCCTGGTGCAGTGGATGGACGGTCATGCCATCTGGGTGTTGCTGCTATTGCTGCTGGCAGCGGCCGGCATGCTGCACTGGCGCGCGCATGGCCGGATCGCGTGGCTGTGGCAGGACCGCGGCACGGACTTCAGGCCTGGCGGCGGTCGGCTGCTGGCGGCGGCCGGGCTGGCCGCGGCAACTCTGGCCCTGCTGGCCGTCGGCGTGCATCTGTCCCAGTCCGTCCAGCCGCCACAGGGGCTGATGGCCCTGGACCTGGCACTGCAGCGTGTGGTGAGCGCCGGCCTGCCGCCCATGCTGCACCCCCTGGTCAAGGGCTGGACCAGGCTCGGGGATCTGCGCGTCATGGGGTTGCTGAGCCTGGCCGTGGGCCTGTGGCTGCTGTGGCAGCGCCAGGGCCTGCAGTTGCTGAGCTGGACGGTGGCCGTGGCCGGCACGGGGCTGTGGGTGCGCTGCATCAAGGCAGCCTTGCAGCGTGCGCGTCCGCTGGATGGTCTGGTGCATGAGACGGGCTTCAGCTTTCCCAGTGGCCATAGCGCGGGCGCGGCCGCGGTCTTCGGCATGCTGGCCTGGCTGGCCGCACGCCGTCTGCCGCCGCGCTGGCGGGCTCCGGTATTGGCAGTGGCGGCGCTGCTGGCCCTGAGCACTGGGCTGAGCCGCGTGCTGCTGTCGGTGCACTATGCCAGCGATGTGCTGGCCGGACTGTGCCTGGGCCTGGCCTGGACGGCCCTGGTGCAGTGGGCGACAGACCGTATCGAGCATGGGGGCGGCGCCCTCCGGTCGTTGCGGGCCGAGGCACAATTGCCGCTGCGCTGACCGCGGCCTGCGGGCCCGGTCGTGATTTCCCGCCTTCCGGAACCCGTCCCATGTCCGCCTCCATTCCTGCTTCGCCGCGCTCCAAGCTGTCGCTGTATCTGGATCTGATCCGCTTCAACCGCCCCGCGGGCTGGCTGGTGCTGGTCTGGCCCACGCTGTCGGCGCTGTGGGTGGCCGGTCAGGGCTTTCCGGGCTGGCATCTGCTGCTGGTCTTCGTGCTGGGCACGGTGCTGATGCGCAGCGCGGGCTGCACCATCAACGACATTGCGGACCGCGACTTTGACAAGCATGTGAAGCGCACCACGCAACGACCCGTCACCAGCGGCCAGCTCTCGGTCAAGGAGGCCGCCATGGTGGGCGTGGTGCTGGCTCTGGTCTCGCTGGGCCTGGTGCTGTCCACGCGCTGGGAGGCCGTGGCCTGGTCGGTGCCGGCCGTGCTGTTCACCATCCTCTATCCGTTCACCAAGCGCTTTTTCGCCATGCCCCAGGCTTTTCTGGGCATTGCCTTCAACTTCGGCATCGTGATCGCGTTCGCGGCCGTGACCGGCGAGGTCAATGCCACGGCCTGGATCCTGTGGCTGGCGAATATGTTTCTGGTGCTGGCCTATGACACCGAGTACGCGATGGTGGATCGCGACGACGACCTGAAGATAGGCATGAAGACCTCGGCCATCACCCTGGGCCGCTTCGATGTGGCGGCCGTCATGGCCTTCTTCGCGCTGTGCTGGGGGCTGATCGCCTGGGTGCTGGCGCCCTATGGACTCGGCTGGCCTTTCTGGCTGGGCATGGGTGTGGCGGCGGCACAGATCGTCTGGCACTACACCCTGATCCGCAAGCGCACGCGCGAAGGCTGTTTTGTGGCCTTCAGCAAAAGCCACTGGATAGGTGCAGCCATCTTCGCCGGCGTGGCGCTGGGATTTGCATTGCGTTGAGCAGTGCGCGTAAAGCCGGCGCACCCCAAGGTGAGAGGCAGCAAGCAAGGGCCGCCCCGCAGCGAGGCTGCCGTCCCCCTCCCGCGTAAGCGAGAGAGGGGGAAGCGGCAAAGCCGCTCAGGGGGTTATTTGCCAAATTCAGCGGCCAGCTCCTTGGCCCTGGCCTCGGCCTTGCGCATGGCTTCGATGAAGTGCTCGGGCAGCTTTTGCTGCTGCATATGGGTGATGGCCGCATAGGTGGTGCCGCCCTTGCTGGTCACGCGCTGGCGCAGCACTTCGGCGCTTTCCGTGGAGCGGGCCGCCAGTTCGGCGCCGCCCTGGAAGGTGGCCACGGCCAGCTTGTAGCTTTGCTCGGCCGACAGCCCCATGTCCACGCCGGCCTGGGTCATGGCTTCGAGGAACAGGAACACATAGGCGGGGCCGGAGCCGGAGAGCGCCGTCACGGCGTCCAGCTGCTCCTCCTTGTCCACCCAGCTGAGTTCGCCGGTGCTGGCGATCACGGCCTCGACCAAGGCCTTGCCGTGGGCATCGACTTCGGGGCGGGCGTACAGGCCCGTCATGCCCTTGCCCACCAGGGCCGGGGTATTGGGCATGGCGCGCACGATGCGGCGGGTGCCCGTCCAGCCGGCCACGCTGTCGGTGGTGATGCCCGCGGCCACGCTCAGGTGCAGGGCATCGCGGGTGAAGTCCGCCACGGGCGCTGCGGCCTCCTTGAAGCTCTGGGGCTTGACGGCCCAGACGACCAGGCCGGCCTGGCGCAGCGCCTCGGAGGCTGCGGGCAGGGCCTCGATGCCCAGGTTGTGCTGGAGCGCCTGGCGCGCGCCCTCAAAAGGCTCGACCACGATGATCTTGCTGGCCGGAACACCCTGGCGGAGCAGTCCGCCCATGATGGCGCTGGCCATATTGCCGCCGCCGATAAAGGCGATAGAAGGGAAAGCGGTGTGCGAGGTGTTCGTCTGGCTCATAGTCTCTGCTTCGGTCTGCAATGGGCGGCCTGCATGTCAGGCCCGGACAGGCACTATAAACCTGCGGCGCAGCTGCCGCGCTCTTGCCGCAGCGCGACGAACTGCGTGACCTCGGCGGGATTGAAGTTGTTGTCGCTGACCAGCAGCAGCACGCGGCGGCCGTCGGCCTGCGGCGGGCCCCAGCTCATGCCCTCGAGATTGTCCACCGAGGCCAGGCCCGCATCGGCCAGGTCCAGCACCAGCGTCTTTGGCACGGGCCGGTGGTTGCCGGGGGCTAGCCGGGCCAGGTTCAGCGTATCGCTGCCGGCCTGAGCCGCGGTGCTGATGCGGTAAATGCGCGCGCCAAAGTTCAGCGGCGGCGCGAAGGAGCGCTCCAGCACCAGCAGATGCTCGGGCCCGTCGGCCAGGATCTCGCTGACGCCGTTGACGGCGCCGCGCCGCAGCCACAGGTTTGCGGGCAGGGCGTCCGGCACATAGGCCAGCTGGCGCACCGGCTGCTGGGTGGCGAGGTCATAGGCGGTGATGCGTACCGGGCCGCCCGCCCGGCCGGGGGCTGGCATGGGGCCGTCCTGCCGCAGCGGTGCCTCCATGGACAGCCACAGCGTCCTGCCGTCCTCGCTCAGCGCCATGCCTTCCAGTGTGAGATTGTTGCGCGGGCCCTGGTCCGGGGAGCTGCTCAGCCCATGGCCCGGCGGCAGCGGCCAGTCGCGCAGCCTGTGTCCGTCGCGGCGGCTCTGAATCAGCTGCGGGCCGAAGCCGCGTCCGAAGTCGCCCTCGCTGCTCCAGAGCAGGGCCTGACCGTCGGGCAGTACGCGCAGGGCTTCGGCATCGGGCGTGGCAATGCCGGGCTCAGGCACTCTGCGGCCGGGATAGGGGCGCTGCGCGGGACTCAGCAGCGTCACGGCGCTCTCCAGGCTGACCGCCTGCAGGCCGCTTGGGTCATAGCGGATGCGGGCCGTGTAAAAGCGCGCCGGATCCTGAGCCGAGCGGTCGTCGCTGACCAGGTAGTACAGGCCGCTGGCGGCGTCGTAGTCGATGGAGGACAGTCCGCCCACGGTGGTGCCCGCAAACTGCATGTCGTGCGGCCAGCGGACCTCGCCCAGCAGGCTCCAGGGACTGGCCTCGGCGCTGCTGCAGATGATGCGCGCCTGCGGGCCGGCCGTGGTGCAGGCCGCGACTGCGGCGCACAGCAGCAGACAGCCCAGTTTGAGGCTGCGTTGCAGATCGTTCACATTTGCCTCCTGTGCTTTTCACGCGGTGTTTTTTAAGATGCACCGGTGCTGAATTCTGTGCCGCGTGGGGCCGCATGGATTGCACACAGCAAGGATGGGGAGAGCAATCATGGCATCCAATGTCAAAAAATGGTCGGCGGAGTTTCTGGGCACTTTCTGGCTCACGTTTGGCGGCTGCGGCAGCGCGGTACTGGCGGCCGCGTTTCCCAATGTGGGCATAGGCCTGCTGGGCGTCTCGCTGGCCTTCGGCCTGACGGTGCTGACGGGAGCCTATGCCTTTGGTCCCGTGTCGGGCGGGCACTTCAATCCCGCGGTATCCGTGGGTCTGACCGTGGCCGGGCGCTTCCGCGCCGCCGAGCTGCCGGGCTACATCATCGCCCAGGTGCTGGGCGCGATTGCGGCGGCCGCTGTGCTGTACCTGATTGCTACGGGCAAGGCTGGTGCCAATGTGACCGATCTGGCCACCAACGGCTATGGCGAGCATTCGCCGGGCAAGTATTCGATGCTGGCCGCGCTGCTGACCGAGGTGGTGCTGACGGCCGTGTTTCTGCTGGTGATCCTGGGCTCCACCACCAAGAAGGCCGCCGCGGGCTTTGCCGGCATGAGCATAGGTCTGTGCCTGACGCTGATCCATCTGATCTCGATTCCCGTGACCAATACCTCGGTGAATCCTGCGCGCAGCACCGGCCCCGCGCTGTTTGGTCCGGCCATCGCGCTGGAGCAGCTGTGGCTGTTCTGGCTGGCCCCCATCGTGGGCGCCGTCATAGGCGCGCTGATCCACAAGGCGCTACTGGGCGACGAGGAATAGGCCGCAGGCCAGCTTATGCAAAAAGGGATGCCGCGGCATCCCTTTTTTATGTGCGCTTCAAGTCTCTAGCGCTTGGCTGGTCAGCGCCGTCAGCTCTTGCTTCGATAGCGCTTTACTGGGCCGTGGTCTGGCGCACGGCCAGCTCCCAGCGCTGCATCAGCTCGTCGGCGCGGGACTTGTCCAGCGTGGGCATGAAGCGGCGTTCGGCCTTCCACAGCGCCGACAGCTCTTCGGTGCTCTGGTACACGCCGGCCGACAGGCCCGCCAGATAGGCCGCGCCCAGGGCCGTGGTTTCCACGCAGGCCGGGCGCACTACGGGAATGCCCAGCAGATCGGCCTGGAACTGCATGAGCAGATTGTTCACGCAGGCGCCGCCGTCCACGCGCAGCTCGCTGACCGGCGTGCCGCCGCTGGCCACGGCATCGCGGCTCATGGCCAGCAGCAGGGCGGCGCTCTGGTAGGCAATCGACTCCAGCGCCGCGCGCGCGATATGGGCGATGGTGGTGCCGCGCGTGAGGCCGGTGATCGTGCCACGCGCATCGGGCTGCCAGTAGGGTGCGCCCAGTCCCGTGAAGGCCGGCACCATCATCACGCCGCCCGAGTCGGGCACGCTCTCGGCCAGCTGCTGCACCTGGCCGCTGTGCTCTATGGCACGCAGGCCGTCGCGCAGCCACTGCACCACGGCGCCGCCCACGAACACGCTGCCCTCCAGCGCAAACCGTGGGCTGGCCGTGGGCTGGGCCGCCGAAGTGGTCAGCAGGCCGTTGGTCGAGGTCTGGAATTTGCCGCCGGTGTGCATCAGCATGAAGCAGCCCGTGCCATAGGTGTTCTTGGCCATGCCGGCCGTGAAGCAGGCCTGGCCGAACAGCGCGGCCTGCTGGTCGCCGGCTACGCCGCCGATCGCAATCTCGCCGCCCAGCAGCTCGGCCGTGGTCTTGCCGAAATCGGCGGCCGAGGGCAGGACCTCGGGCAGCAGGCTGGAGGGAATATTGAGCGCGGCCAGCAGTTCCTGATCCCACTGATTGCTGTGGACGTTGAACAGCATGGTGCGGCTGGCATTGCTGACATCGGTCACATGGCGCTTGCCGCCGGTCAGCTGCCAGATCAGCCAGCTGTCCACCGTGCCGAAGGCCAGCTCGCCGGCCTCGGCCGCGGCGCGGGCGCCGGGCACCTGGTCCAGCAGCCACTGCAGCTTGCTGCCCGAGAAATAGGCGTCGATCAGCAGCCCGGTTTTTTGCTGGATGCTGTCCGCCATGCCGGCCTCGCGCAGCGCCGCGCAGATGGGCTCGGCACGGCGGTCCTGCCAGACTATGGCGTGGTGAATCGGGGCGCCGGTCCTGCGGTTCCAGACCACCGTAGTCTCGCGCTGGTTGGTGATGCCCACGGCGCGGATGTCGCGCGCCGTCAGACCCGCCTTGGTCAGGGCCTCCCTGGCCGTGGCCAGCTGGGTGCGCCAGATTTCCTGCGGGTCGTGCTCCACCCAGCCGGGGCGGGGGTAGATCTGGGGCAGCTCCTGCTGGGCCGAGGCCACAAGCCGTCCCTGGGCGTCGAACACGATGGAGCGGGAGCTGGAAGTGCCCTGGTCCAGGGCAAGCAGATAGGTCGTCATGATGTTCCTAGGGGCAGGACGAAGCGTGCCATCTCGGCCTGCTCGGTCCAGCCTTGCTGTGAGTAAAAGCCCCGTGCATAGGACGGACGCTCACGGTTGTTGACCAGCCAGATGCGCAGGCAGCCGCGATCCCGCGCGGCCTGCGTTGCGGCCTCAAGCAGCCGCTGGCCCAGGCCCGCACCGCGCGCCTGCTCGGCGATGAACAGCTCGCTCACATAGGCTTCCCAGCCCTGCAGCACCGCGATGGGCAGCCAGTGCACGGCGCAGTAACCGCTGATGCGCTGGCGCGCATCTTCGGCCACCAGCAGCAGGCTGCGCCCGGCTTCGGCCTGCGCGCTGTGCAGCAGGGCCTCGATGGCTTCGCGGTTCTGGGCCGCGCTGCGGCCTTCGTAGGCCGGGAACCAGCCCATGCCCTGCAGCAGCTCGCCTATGCCCGCGGCGTCTGCCGGTTCGGCCTGGCGAATCAGAGCCGCGGCGCTCATTGTGCAATCGTGCACTGCACCTCGGCGTCGCGCAGCAGCGCGTCAAACGGTGCGGGCGGCTGGGCGTCGGTGAACAGGCGGTCGATCTGGTTCAGGCGGGCCAGCTCCACCATGGCTTGGCGGCGGAACTTGCTGTGGTCGGCGGCCAGCCAGACTTCGCGCGACTGGCCGATGATGGTTTGCGCCACCTTGACCTCGCGCAGATCGAAGTCGCGCAGGCTGCCGTCGGGCTCTATGGCCGAGATGCCGATCACCGCGATATCCACCTTGAACTGGCGCATGAAATCCACGGCGGCCTCGCCCACGATGCCGCGGTCGCGCGTGCGCACCACGCCTCCCGCGACTATGACCTCGCAATCGGCGTTGCTGCTGAGGATGGCCGCCACATTGAGGTTGTTGGTGATCACGCGCAGGCCCTTGTGCTTGAGCAGGGCCTGGGCCACGGCCTCGGTGGTGGTTCCGATGTTGAGGATCAGCGAGCAGCCATTGGGAATGGCATCGGCCACGGCGCGCGCAATGCGCATCTTGCCTTCGGCGTGCAGCACCTGGCGCTGGGTATGGGCCAGGTTTTCCACGGTGGCGCTGGGTACTCGCACCCCGCCGTGAAAGCGCACCAGCAGGCCGGCATCGGCCAGCTTCTGGATGTCGCGCCTTATCGTTTGCAGCGTCACGCCCAGGCTGTCGGCCAGTTGCTCCACCGAGGTGGATTGGCGGGCGCGGACTTCTTCAACGAGTTGCAGTTGGCGAGGATTGGTGTTCACAGCGATTCCATGAGGGAGGCAGATGGCTGCGCCCGGTTATAGCGTATTTGTTGCGGCAGCATGACGCGGAAACATTTAAACGAATAAAAAAGAATAGGAACTAGGGAATATATCGATTAGTTCCGATCAAAAGGGAACAAAGAATGAAGCATCTCGCCCTTTCGAGTCTGCCGTGTGAGGGTGGTTTCCCGGAATGCCGCGCGCTGCAGACGGCGCGCAGAAAAGGGCTGCAGTGGAACTGGTTCTGGAAGGAATTGGCAAGCGGGCGGGGGCCGAGACCTGGCTGCACAGCATGGATCTGGCGCTGCACGGCGGCGCCGTGACCGTGCTGCTGGGCGCGACCCAGGCCGGCAAGACCAGCTTGATGCGCATCATGGCGGGGCTGGATGCACCGAGCACCGGCCGGGTGCGCGTCGATGGCCGGGACGTGACCGGCATGCCCGTGCGCGAGCGCAACGTGGCCATGGTCTACCAGCAGTTCATCAACTATCCCTCGCTCACCGTGGCCGACAACATAGCCTCGCCGCTCAAGCTGCGCGGCGACCGGAACGTGGCGCAGCGCGTGCATGAACTCGCGGCAAGGCTGCACATAGAGATGTTTCTGGACCGCTATCCGGCCGAACTCTCGGGCGGCCAGCAGCAGCGCGTGGCGCTGGCGCGGGCCCTGGCCAAGGGCGCACCGCTGATGCTGCTCGACGAGCCGCTGGTGAACCTCGACTACAAGCTGCGCGAGGAGCTGCGCGAAGAGCTGTCGCAGCTGTTTGCGACGGGCGACTCCACCGTGGTCTATGCCACCACCGAGCCCGGCGAGGCCCTGCTGCTGGGCGGCTACACGGCCGTAGTCGATGCGGGCGAGCTGCTGCAGTACGGGCCCACGGCCGAGGTCTTCCATGCACCGAACTCGCTGCGCGTGGCACGCGCCTTCAGCGATCCGCCCATGAACCTGGTGGCCGCGCAGGCCGTGGAGGATGGGCTGCGTCTGCCCGATGCTGCGCTGCTGCCGCTGGCCCTGCCGGACAGCTTGCACGACGCGCGGCAGGGCGGGGCGCTGACCCTGGGCCTGCGTGCCAATGCGCTGCGCCTGCAGGCCCAGCCCGGCGATATGGCCGTGCCCGGCCATGTCGAACTGGCCGAGATCTCGGGCTCCGACACCTTTGTGCACGCGAGCACGCCCTGGGGCGAGCTGGTTGCGCAGCTCACCGGCGTGCACCACATCGCCCTGGGCAGCGCCGTGACCTTGTATCTGAACCCGGCCCAGGCCTATGTCTTCAACGTCGACGGCGCTCTGGCGCTGGCGCCCGCACGCATGCAGAGGTCTTGAATGGCTTGCATAGAACTCGACCTCGCACACTCCTACCGGCCCAAGCCGCGGCAGGACAGCGACTATGCGCTGCTGCCGCTCAAGATGAGTTTCGACGACGGCGGCGCCTATGCGCTGTTAGGCCCTTCGGGCTGCGGCAAGTCCACCATGCTCAACATCATGTCGGGCCTGCTCGTGCCATCCCAGGGCCAGGTGCTGTTCGACGGCCGCGACGTGACGCGCGCCAGCCCCCAGCAGCGCAACATCGCCCAGGTGTTCCAGTTCCCGGTGATCTACGACACCATGACCGTGGCCGAGAACCTGGCCTTCCCCCTGAAGAACCGCAGACTGCCCGAGGAGCGCATACGCCAGCGCGTGGGCCAGATTGCCGAGATGCTGGAGATGAGCGGCCAGCTGAACCAGCGCGCAGCGGGCCTGTCGGCCGGCGCCAAGCAGAAGATTTCTCTGGGCCGCGGCCTGGTGCGCGAGGACGTGGCGGCCGTGCTGTTCGACGAGCCGCTCACGGTGATCGACCCGCACCTCAAGTGGCAGCTGCGGCGCAAGCTCAAGCAGATCCACCACGAGCTCAAGCTCACGCTGATCTATGTGACACACGACCAGGTCGAGGCGCTGACCTTTGCCGACCAGGTGGTGGTGATGACGCGCGGCCGTGCCGTGCAGGTGGGCACGCCGGGCGAGCTGTTCGAGCGCCCGCGGCACGGCTTTGTCGGTCACTTCATCGGCTCTCCGGGCATGAACTTTCTGCCTTGCAAGGCAGGGGGCGGCCAGTTGACGGTCGCCGGTCACACCTTGCCCGTGCAGCGCAGCCTGCCCGACGGCGCGCTGCAACTGGGAGTGCGTCCCGAATACCTGGCGCTGGCCGCTGCGGGCCAGAGCGGCGCTCTGCCCTGTACTGTGGCGCGCGTGCAGGACGTGGGCACCTATCAGATGCTGACCGCCACCATAGGCGCACCGGCTCAGGCGCATGT
>JAFAIY010000263.1 GCA_019236485.1 Comamonas sp.
TCTGACCCGTATCCTCAACGCCCGCGTCTATGACGTGGCCGTGGAGTCCGACCTGGAGCCTGCCAAAAACCTCAGCCGCCGCCTGCACAACAAAGTGCTTTTGAAGCGCGAGGACCAGCAGCCGGTGTTCAGCTTCAAACTGCGCGGTGCCTACAACAAGATGGCCAATCTCACGGCCGAGCAGCTGCAAAAAGGCGTGATCTGCGCCTCCGCAGGCAACCACGCCCAGGGCGTAGCCCTGGGCGCCAAGAAGCTGGGCTGCCGCTCCGTGATCGTGATGCCCACGACCACACCCCAGGTCAAGATCGACGCCGTGGCCGCCCTGGGCGGCGAGGTGGTGCTGGCCGGCGAAAGCTATTCCGATGCCTACAAGCATGCGGTCAAGCTGCAAAAGACCGAGGGCCTGACCTTCGTCCACCCGTTTGACGACCCCGATGTGATTGCCGGCCAGGGCACGATTGCCATGGAAATGCTGCGCCAGCTGCAAAAGCTCGGCAGCCCGCGCCTGGATGCGGTGTTTGTCGCCATAGGCGGCGGCGGCTTGATCTCCGGCGTGGCCAATTACATCAAGGCCGTGCGCCCCGACATCAAGGTGATAGGCGTGCACACCAAGGATTCGGACGCCATGCTGCAGTCCGTCACCGCGGGCCAGCGCGTGGAGCTGTCCGATGTCGGCCTGTTTGCCGATGGCACGGCCGTGAAGCTGGTCGGAGAGGAAACCTTCCGCATCGCCAAGGAGCTGGTGGACGACTATGTGGTGGTGGACACCGACGCCGTCTGCGCGGCCATCAAGGACATCTTTGTCGACACCCGCTCCATCGTCGAGCCCTCGGGTGCGCTGGCCGTGGCCGCCATCAAGCAATATGTGGCCAAGCACAAGACCAAGGGCGAGACCTACGCCGCCATTCTCTGCGGCGCGAATATGAATTTCGACCGCCTGCGCTTCGTGGCCGAGCGCGCCGAGGTCGGCGAGGAGCGCGAAGCCCTGTTCGCCGTGACCATCCCCGAAGAGCGCGGCAGCTTCAAGCATTTCTGCGAGGTGGTGGGCAAGCTTCCCGGCGGCCCGCGCAGCGTGACCGAGTTCAACTACCGCATCAGCCACGAGAACAAGGCCCATGTGTTCGTGGGCCTGACCACGGCCACCAAGGGCGAGTCCGAGAAGATCACCAAGAACTTCCAGAAGAACGGCTTCGATGCCATAGACCTCACCATGGACGAGATGGCCAAGGAGCATCTTCGCCATATGGTGGGCGGCCATTCGCCGCTGGCTCAGGACGAGCGCCTGCTGCGCTTTGTCTTCCCCGAGCGTCCGGGCGCACTGTTCAAGTTCCTGAGCCTGATGGCTCCCACCTGGAATATCTCGCTGTTCCACTACCGCAACCAGGGCGCGGACTACGGCCGCATCCTGGTCGGCATGCAGGTGCCGGCCAAGGACAGCAAGAAGTTCGAGGCCTTCCTCAAGAACCTGGGCTATCCCTGGGTGGAAGAGACCAGCAATCCGGCCTATCAGCTTTTCCTGAAATAAAAAACAGAGGTCTTTTCGACCTTTTTCGCTTATCAGTCCAGCGCCAGCAGCTCTTTTTTCAGGACTACTCATGCAAGCCCTGCGCCACTTTCTGCTGGCCCTGCAGTTTTTCAGCCGCATTCCCGTCACCGGACGGCTGGCCGCCTGGGTGGGCTGGAGCCCCGAGCTGCAGCGCGCCAGCGCCGCCCACCTGCCGGGCGTGGGCTGGCTGGTCGGGCTGTGGGCGGCGCTGCTGTTCGGCCTGACGCAGTGGCTGGCGCCCACCAATCCCTGGACGGCGCTACTGGCCGCCGTGATCAGCACCGCGGGCACGCTGTGGCTGACCGGCGGCTTTCACGAAGACGGCCTCGCCGATGTGGCCGACGGCCTGGGCGGCCTGGTGCCGGCCGAGCGCGCGCTGGAGATCATGAAGGACTCCCGCCTTGGCTCCTATGGCGTGATGACGCTGGTCATGGTGCTGCTGACCAAGGTGGTGCTGATTGCCCTGCTGACGGCGGGCCTCACGCCATTCTGGGGACCGCTTCCCATGATGATTCTGCTGTGCAGCGCGCATGTGCTCTCGCGCTTTGCGCCTTTGGTGCTGATGCGCAACCTGCCCCATGTGGGACTGGCGGCCACCAGCAAGACCCTGAACGTGGCCGGAAGGCAACTGGGCTGGCAGGGGCTGTTCACGGGCGCGCTCTGGTGCCTGCCGGCGCTGGTCCTGCTCTGGTGGCTGGGCACGGCAGCCCTGATTCTCAAGATTCTGCTGGGCTGCACGCTCACCACCTGGCTGCTGCAGCGCTGGTTGCGCAAGCGCCTGGGCGGCATGACGGGCGACTGCCTGGGCGCCTGCCAGCAGCTCAACGAGCTGGCCATACTCCTGGCCGCGGCCTTTGCCGTGCGGCAGATTCTGTGAAGACGCTGTGGCTGGTGCGCCATGCGCGCCCCCTGATTGAGCCCGGGCGCTGCTACGGCCGCCTGGACATACGGGCCGACGCCGAGGCCAGCGCACAGGCCGCACAAGCCCTGCATAGGGCGCTGCAGCCCTGGCGCGGCGACCTGAGCCTCTGGCACTCGCCGCTACAGAGATGCAAGCAGCTGGCGCTGGACCTGCAAGAGCTTGAACCCGATTTCATGGCCAGGCCGGATGCACGCCTGCAGGAAATGGACTTTGGCCGCTGGGAAGGCCTGCGCTGGGACGAGATCGGTGCCAGCGCCGTCGACGACTGGGCGCGGAACCTGGCCCTGCATGCGCCCGGCGGCGGGGAGTCGCTGGCCCAGATGCTGGCCCGCGTGGCGCAGGCGCTGGACGATGCACGCAGCTGCAACAGCTCCCAGGTGGTGTGGATCTGCCATGCGGGCGTGGCACGCTGCGCGCAATGGTTGCTGCTGCACGGCCTGCAGCTGCCGCAAAGCCAGGAATGGACGCTGGCCGCACCCGCCTACGGGCAATGGCTGCAGCTGCAGCTAGACTGAATCAGCGGAAGGCCGCCATAGGCGGCTTGGGCAGCTGCAGCACCATGGCCGCGGGACCGCCGGCCGGGCCCAGGCGCGCTTCGCGTGCGGCCAGGGATTGCAGGATCACCCCCTCTTCCACGGACTCTCCCACACGGAAGGCCTTGGCGGGCTTGCCGGCCACGGTGATCACGGCCGCGCCGCCGCCGGAATCATGTCCGGCCAGCACGCCCAGCAGCGCATAACGGCTGGCCACGGGCGCGGCAGCGGGCGCCGCGGGCAGGGCCACGGCCCCCAGGGCCTTGGCCATGGCCTGCGCATTGACCTGCACGGGCTGGACCGCGGGCGGC
>JAFAIY010000279.1 GCA_019236485.1 Comamonas sp.
AGAAAGTCCACCACATACTCGGCGCCGCGGTACAGCTCGGTATGGCCTTTCTGGCGGCCGAAACCCTTGACCTCGGTCACGGTCAGGCCGTTCACCCCACACTCGGCCAAGGCTTCGCGCACCTCTTCGAGCTTGAAAGGCTTGATGACGGCGGTAATCATTTTCATGGGGGGCACTCCTAGATTGATTGAATTCGGCAAAGCGTCTGCAGCCGGGGCTCAGGCGCGGAATTTGTTGGTGATGGGGTAGCGCCAGTCCTTGCCAAAACTGCGCCCACTCACGCGCGGCCCCACGGGAGCCTGGCGACGCTTGTACTCGTTGATTTGTATCAGACGCGTGACCCGCTCCACGTCGGCCGCCACAAAACCCTCGGCCACGATGGAGCTTATGCTTTCATTGTTTTCCATGTAGCGGGCGACGATGGCGTCCAGCACCTCATAGGCGGGCAGGCTGTCCTGGTCTTTCTGGTCCGGGCGCAGCTCGGCGCTGGGCGGGCGCGTGATGATGCGCTCGGGAATGGGGTCCAGGCCCGTGCCGAACGGGTTGTTGGCATTGCGCCAGCGGGCCAGCTCGAACACCTCGGTCTTGAACACGTCCTTGATGACCGCAAAGCCGCCCGCCATATCGCCGTACAACGTGCAGTAGCCGGTGGACATCTCGCTCTTGTTGCCCGTGGTCAGCACGATGTGGCCGAACTTGTTGCTCATGGCCATGAGCAGGGTGCCGCGGATGCGCGCCTGCAGGTTTTCCTCGGTCGTGTCCTCGGCCCGGCCCGCGAACGTGGTGGCCAGCGCGGCCTTGAAAGCCTCGAACTGCGGCGCGATATCGATTTCCTCGTGCTGCACGCCCACGCGCTCGGACATCTCGCGCGCATCCAGCCAGCTGATGTCGGCCGTATAGGGCGAGGGCATCATCACCGTGCGCACCCGGTCCGGACCCAGCGCATCCACGGCGATCGCGAGCACCAGGGCCGAATCCATGCCGCCCGACAGGCCGATCAGAGCGCCCGGGAAGCGGTTCTTGCCCACATAGTCGCGCACGGCCATTACCAGAGCCGACCACAGCGCATGCTCACGGCCCAGCTGCGGCTTGAGCTCGCCCATCAGACTGACGCGGCCATCGAGCAGATGCGCGGCCACCATGGGCAGCTCTTCCTCGAACGCGGCCGCGCGCGCCGCCATCTGGCCGTCGGCCTGCACGGCGAACGAGCAGCCGTCGAACACCACCTCGTCCTGGCCGCCCACCAGATGGGCATAGATCAGCGGAACCCCGGTTTCCGTGGCGCGCTGCGCCAGCACCGTCTCGCGCTCGGCCTGTTTTCCGCTGTGGAACGGCGAGGCATTGATGACGGCCAGCAGCTGCGCGCCCGCGGCCACCGCGGCCAGGGCCGGGCCCGGATGCCAAGCGTCCTCGCAGATCAGCAGGCCCAGCTTGATGCCTTCGATCTCGATCACGCAGGAGCCGTCGCCCGCTGCAAAATAGCGCTGCTCGTCGAACACCCCGAAATTGGGCAGCAGCTGCTTGGCATAGGCGGCCGTCAGCCGGCCGTCCTTGAGCACGCTGGCCATGTTCAGCAGCAGACCGGTCGCCGCATCGCGCTGCGGGTGGCCTATCACCAGCGCCAGACCCGGCCATTGCACGCTGGCCTCCTGCAGCTGCTGCAGCGCGGCCTCGCAGGCATCGAGAAAAGCGGGGCGCAGATACAGGTCTTCGGCGGCATAACCACACAGCGACAGCTCGGGCGTGAGCAGCAGGCGGGCTCCGTTGGCATAAGCTTCGGCAGCAGCGGCAATGATTTTCTGGACATTGCCAGAGAGGTCACCCACGACAAAATTGCGTTGGGCACAGCAGATGGAAAGCGTCATGAAAAGCAAGCAAGGCGGTGAGGCCACCGGCCCCCGCATCGATCAGGGCATGGCCGAAAACACGATTATCACTCGCGTGCTCACCAGCGTGCAGCAGCTGGATGCACAAACCTGGAATGCGCTGCTGGCCTCGCAAACCACGCCCACCCCCTTCATGCGCCACGAGTACCTGGCCGCCATGGAGTGCAGCGGCAGCGCCACGCC
>JAFAIY010000331.1 GCA_019236485.1 Comamonas sp.
GCACGGCCATCACTCAGGAGGCTCTGCATGCCCTGGGCAAGGACCAGGGGCGCGGCCAGGCGGGCTTTGAACGCTTTTTGCAGCAGCGCGCCAGGCGCATCATCGCGGCCGCCAGCCTGCCCGCCGAGATTGCGGCACTGTGGCAGCGGGCCGCGGGTATTTCGCGCTGGGTGGTGGCGGGCGTGCTGGTGCTCGCCTTCGCGCTGGGCTTTGCGGGCCATGCGATCACCGACCCGCACCGCGTGGACCTGCTCTCGCCTGCGCTGATCGGCATCGTGGCCTGGAATCTGCTGGTTTATATGCTGTTGCTGCTGGCCTGGCTGCGCGGCCTGTTCCTGCGTCGCAAGCAAACTCAGCCATTGCTGGCGCCGACCCAGGGCGAGCCCGCGCTTGCGGCCGCCGTGCCCGCAAGCGCTTGGCGGCAGAAGCTGCAGGCCGGGAAATGGCAGATATCGCGCGCCACGGGGCTGAGGAAAATGGCGCTGAACTTCGAGCGCAACTGGTGGCAGCTCAATCAGCGCTCGCGCCATGCGCAATGGGTGATGAGCATGCATCTGGGTGCGGCCCTGCTGGCCCTGGGTGCCCTGGCCTCGCTATGGTTCACGGGCCTGACCAAGGCCTATCAGGTGGGCTGGGAGAGCACGTTTCTTTCCCCGGCGGCCGTTCAGACCTGCCTCAACCTCCTGTTCGCGCCAGTGCAGCATCTGCTGGGCGCTGCGCCCTGGAGTCTGGATGAAATCCTGGCCCTGCAGGGCTGGGCAGCCCAGCCGGCGCCCGGCATGGTTCTGGAGCAGACCACGACGGGCGAGCTCTGGGTGCAGCGCTATACCGTGCTGCTGGCCATTACCGTGCTGCTGCCGCGCCTGGCGCTGGCGCTGTGGCAGGGCGCTCGCCTCTGGTGGCTGAACCGGAATCTGCAGCTGCCGCTGCAGCAACCCTATTTCCTGCAGCTGCAGCGCGACTGGGCGGGCCGCGCCACGGCGCTGCTGCTGCGGCCTTACAGCCTCGAGATCACGGAGCAGCGCGAGGCCGGCTTGCGCCGCCATGTGGCCCAAAGCTACGGGGCCGGAGCCCGGCTCACCCTGCTGCCCGCACTCGCCTATGGCGCGCCTTTGCCCGAGGCCGGCGACGGTGTTGCGCAGCAGGTGCTGCTGCTCAATCTGGCGGCGACGCCGGAGGCCGAGATCCATGGCGCTTTGCTGGCCCAGGTCGCCAGCCGCTGGGGCACGCAGGCCGAGGTCTGGCTCTGGGCCGAGGATTTTCGTGCGCGCAACACCGGCGCTCCGGCGCGGGTGCAGGAGCGCGAGCATCTGTGGCAGGAATTCGTGCGCAGCGCCGGCCTGAACGCCATGCTGGTCCCCGCGGCCGGAGTCTGACGATGAACCATAGCCAACTGCCCGTGGATGGCGGCCACAGCATTCAGTGGTGTCTGCTCTCGCACACCAATATAGGCAAGACCACGCTGACGCGGACCTTGATGGCCGACGATGTGGGCGAGGTCGAAGATGCGGCCCATGTGACCGGCCGGCCCCAGCGCTATCTGCTCGAACAAACCCCGCAGGGCGACGAGCTCTGGCTCTGGGACACGCCGGGGTTTGGCGATTCCACGCGGCTCTACGAGCGCCTCGGGCAGCAGGGCAATCCGCTGGGCTGGTTTCTCAGCCATGTCTGGGACCGCTGGCGCGACAAGCCCTTCTATCTGAGCCAGCGCGCCTTGCTGGCCGCACGCGACCATGCGGACGTGATGCTCTACCTCGTCAACGCGGCCGAAGACCCGGCGGACGCGGGCTACTGGAGCGCCGAGATGCAGATTCTGGCCTGGCTGGACAAGCCGGTGATCGTGCTGCTCAACCAGATCGGCAGCGACACCACGCCGGAGCAGACGCAGCAGGATCTGCAGCGCTGGAAGCAGGCCACGCAGGGCTTTCAGGCCGTGCGCGAGGTGCTGGTGCTGGATGCGTTCACGCGCAGCTGGTGGCATGAGCGCAGGATGATGCAAAGCATTGCCCCGCTGCTGCCGCAGGCCAAACGGCCCGCGTACCAAAGGCTGCTGGAGCGGCGGGCCGCGCAGCAACAGC
>JAFAIY010000027.1 GCA_019236485.1 Comamonas sp.
CCGGGCGGGCTGTTTGCCGGCGAATGGCGGAACGACCGGGTGCAGCTGTGCCAGCTGCAGATGCTGCGTGTGCGGCCGCAGCCGGGCTTTGTGCTGCAAGGCTCGGTCATGGGCGAGCTGAGCATGGTGCGCTACGAAGGCTATAGCGCTCTGCCCGAGGCCGCCGCGCTGCGCGCCGAGCTGGAGCGGGACGAGGCCGAAAGCCTGGCCCATGGCATCCATCTGATCGCCGTGCAGAGCGCCGACGGTTCGCTGGTGGTGGGCGACTCCCACCATTACGGCGCGGCGCCTCAGCCTTTTGCCAGCGACGAGGTCGACAGGCTGATGCTGCGCCATATGAACCAGGCCTTGCACTTGCAGAATGCTCAGGTGGTCGAGCGCTGGGTGGGCGTCTATCCCTCGTCGCCTGAAGTGCCCTGTATGGTCAAGGCGCCGAACGATGCCACGCGCGTGGTGGCTGTGACCGGCGGCTCGGGCGCCAGCACGGCCTTTGGCCTGGCCGAAGAAGTCTGGAAAGCTTGGTAGATGCTATTGATTGAGTAGCTGCTGGCGCTTGATATATCTCTGGTTTGAAAGAAATGAATTCAAATCCGAGCGCTGCCTAGCGCAAGCAGCTATCAACTCATGAGCATCACTGCTGCACAAACAGCGGCGCAATCAGCACGACGAGCAGGATCACGGCCAGCACGGCAAAGGCGATCTTCACCCAGCTATAGGGCCGCTCGCCCGCAATCTGGCCCGTATAGCCGTTGGCCACGATCTGGTAGGTCTTGCTGCCGTAGGTATAGCCGACCAGCCAGACCGGCACCAGGATGTGCTTGAAGGTGCGGCCCGAGTACTGGCGCTGCACTTGCAGATTGCGCTGGGTGTCGCCCGGTACCTCGCGTGCGCACATATCGCGCAGCTGGCCGTCCATGTCCTCTTCGTTGATGTTGGCGGCCTTGGATAGGTCCACCTGGTAGCGCTCCACCGTCCAGCCGCGCACGAATTCCGGCGTATAGGGCTTGAGGTCGGTGGTGGTGGGGAAGGGCTCCACCTGGCGCAGCAGCTGCGGCTGCACGCCCACGGTGCCGGGCACCAGCTCGTCGTCGAAGAAATGCTGCAGGCTGCCCGATGCCGGTTCCCAGCGCACATGCTGTACCTGCCGGGTCTGGGTATTGCCGTTGCCGTCGCGGTAGGTTTCGGTCGTGTAGTAGTAATAGCCGGCCTCGGCCCGCCACTGGGCGGCGGCATGGGCGTCGAAGGTCCAGTAGGGCAGGTAGACGCCGTGCAGCGTATCGGTGAGCGCGGCGGTCTTGAGCCGGTTGGGGGCGAACCAGCGGCTGCCATACCACTGGCGGATGCGGTCGCGTATCTGCGCATCGCTGATCTTGAACGGCAGAATGCTCTGCGGCGTGATGGCGTCGCTGCGCTCCTCATGGGCCACGATGGCCGGCGAGCCGCAGAACTCGCAGCGCTGGGCCACCTTGCGGTCCAGAAAGACGGAAATGGCCCGGCAGTTCTGGCACTGCACCTCGTAGCGCTGCTCGGTGCCCCAGCCGCGGCCATTGGCCGGATTGCGCAAGGCCTCGGCCAGGTCCTGCTCCACCACGGCGCGGCCCAGCTCCTCGCGGGTTTCTTCGCTCCAGGGGACCTCGGTGCCGCAGTACGGACACTTGAGGGATTGAGCCTTGGCGTTCCACTCCAGATTCGCGCCGCATTCGGGGCAGGGATGCTTGCGCACCATGGCGGGTGCTGCGGCCGCAGCTTCCCAGGTGGAACCGGTGGCAGAAGGCGAAGATGAGGAGGGGGCGGGCGCGCTCACGGTAGTCGTCCAGTACAACGAGGTGCGGCGCCAGACGAGTACCTGGCGCCGCAAAGGCTCAAACTACGAGGAGAGAGTTCAGCCGCGCAGGAATTCGTCGAGCGCGCTCTGGGCAATGCGCCACTGGCTGCCGATCTGGCGCGCCTTGAGGTGGCCGGCCTGGATTTCGGCCAGCACATCGGCCTCGCTCACGCCCAGTACCTGGGCCGCCTGGGCGGGTGTCAGCACCTGCATAGCTGCCGGCGCCGGTGTCGCCTGGGCTTGCGCGGCCTGGGCCGCGGCGGGCGAGAAGGGATCAGAGGCTGCTGCTCCGGTGGCAGGAGAGCCTGCGCCGCTCTGCATGCTTTTCATCATTTCCTGGGCCATGCCAAAGCCCATGGCCATGGTCGCGGGAATGGTGGCCGCGGCAGCGCCTTCGCCGCCATGGGCCATGGCCTGGCCCATCTGGTATTTGACGTAGTCGTTGAGGTTGCCGATGGCGCCCATGCTGGAGCGCTTGTCTATGGCCTGCTCCACCTCGGGCGGAACGGAGACGTTCTCGAGGATGAAACTGGTGATCTCCAGACCGTATTTGTCGGTCATGGCCGGGTTGATCAGCTGCAGCAGCGCATTGCCGAGTTCGCTATAGCGCTGGGCCACGTCGAGCGCCGGCACCTGGGCCTTGGCCAGGGCTTCGGAAAACACGCTGACGATACGCGAACGCATGGTGTCGGCAAATTCATCGAGGCGGAAGTGCTGGTCCGTGCCCGCGACTTCCTTGAGGAACTTGGCGGGCTCGACGATGCGGAAGTCGTAAGTGCCGAAGGAGCGCAGGCGCACCACGCCGAAGTCCTTGTCGCGCATCATGATGGGGTTGGAGGTGCCCCATTTGTTGCCCGTGAACAGACGCGTGTTGATGAAATAGACGTCGCACTTGAACGGCGAGTTGAAGCCGTACTTCCAGCCCTGGAGAGTGGACAGTATGGGAACGTTCTGCGTGGTCAGCGAATGCTTGCCGGGGCCGAACAGATCGGCGTACTGGCCGGTCGAGACGAACTGCGCCTGTTGCGACTCGCGCACTATGAGCTGGGCACCGTTCTTGATTTCCTTGTCGTCATCGGGCCAGCGGTAGGACAGCGTGTCGCGCGAATCATCGGTCCACTCGATGATTTCTATCAGTTGCTTGGTGATGATCTTCATAAAGTCCATGCCGGGCTCCGAAAGTCGATGGCGGGAAATCAAGCATTCTAGGAGTCCCGTCAGGTCGTCCGGTGCTCTGCGGGCCCTGCAGGCCCGGAAATTGTTAAAAAATGAGCGCATGGCGCTTTGCATATCTGGCCCTGAAAAGGGAAGTCCGGAATGAAAAGCTGTTTGATGACAGGGCTGTCTGCTCCGTTTTCACATTTTGAAATCAATGTGCAGGCAGGTATTCGTGAGAATGCGCGCTGTGGGGCTGCGGAGACGGACGCTGTCGGTGCAAGAGGCACAGACTTAGAATCACCGCTTGCGCGGTAAATACGCCCAGAACATCCAATTTTGAAAGATGCCGTCCGTGAAATCGGATGTGCGAACGTACTTAGTCATGCTGACCTTCCAACAAATCATCCAGAAACTGCAGTCCTACTGGGCAGACCATGGCTGCGCGCTGCTCCAGCCCTATGACATGGAAGTGGGCGCCGGTACTTCGCACACCGCCACCTTTCTGCGCGCCATAGGCCCCGAGCCCTGGAAGGCCGCCTATGTGCAGCCCAGCCGCCGCCCCAAGGACGGCCGCTATGGCGAGAACCCCAACCGCCTGCAGCACTACTACCAGTTCCAGGTGGTGCTCAAGCCCGCGCCCGACAACATTCTCGAGCTGTACCTGGGCTCGCTCGAAGCCCTGGGCTTCGACCTCAAGAAGAACGATATCCGCTTCGTCGAAGACGACTGGGAAAATCCCACACTGGGCGCCTGGGGCCTGGGCTGGGAAGTCTGGCTCAACGGCATGGAGGTGACTCAGTTCACCTACTTCCAGCAGGTGGCCGGCATCGACTGCAAGCCCGCGACCGGCGAGATCACCTATGGCCTGGAGCGTCTGGCCATGTATCTGCAGGGCAAGGAATCTGTGTACGACCTGGTCTACACCGATGGCCTGTCCTATGGCGACGTGTTCCACCAGAACGAGGTGGAGCAGTCCACCTACAACTTCGAGCATTCGAATGTGGACTTCCTGTTCAACGCCTTCAATGCCCACGAAGCCACGGCCAACAAGCTGATGGAAGCCCAGCTGGCGCTGCCCGCTTACGAGCAGGTGCTCAAGGCTGCCCACACTTTCAATCTGCTGGATGCCCGCGGCGCCATCTCGGTGACCGAGCGCGCCGCCTACATCGGCCGCATCCGCAACCTGGCTCGCGCCGTGGGCAAGAGCTATCTGGACAGCCGTGCGCGCCTGGGCTTCCCCATGGCCTCCAAGCAGCATGCCGACGAAGTGCTGGCTGAACTGGCCAAGGCCGCGGAGCAGGCCGCCAAGAAGGCGGCGTAACACCTCGGCCCCGCCACATCCAGTCCACTAATCAGCAATTTCAGCTGCAGCCCTTATGCATCAAGCGCTGGCAGCTATCAAAACATTATGAACGCATCGAATCTTCTGGTTGAACTGTTTGTCGAAGAGCTGCCGCCCAAGGCGCTGCAAAAGCTCGGCGAGGCTTTTGCCACCGTGCTGTTTGAGCAGCTCAAGGATCAGGGCCTGCTGGCTTCTTCCGAAGCCCGCGTGACGGCCTATGCCTCGCCGCGCCGTCTGGCTGCCCACATCACCGAAGTGCTGCCCCAGGCCGAGGACAAGGCCGTGTCGCAAAAGCTCATGCCCGTCTCCGTGGGTCTGGACGCCGATGGCCAGCCCACGCCCGCGCTGCTCAAGAAGCTGCAGGCCATAGGCGCTGACGCTTCCGCCGT
>JAFAIY010000232.1 GCA_019236485.1 Comamonas sp.
GACCTGGGTGATCAGCGTGTGCTCCACATAGCTGCGGTCCAGCCACCAGCCCAGCAGGCCGACCACGGCCAGCGCCAGCGGGGCCAGGCTCAGCATGCCGTAGAAGGACATGGCGGCGCTCATGCGCAGGCCGTCGGCCTGCAGCCACAGCCGCACCGCGCCCACCAGCGGCCGGGCGGGCCGTACCAGTCGCTGCTGCAAGGCAGAAAGATTTGCATCCATGAACGCATTGTGTGCTCTAAGCCGGACCGGTGTTGCGACCCCGGCCGAGGCTCCGGACAGATCCGGTGCAAATTTCTTGACTTGACCCGGGCCGCAGCGGCGGCGCCCGCCAGGGGAGCAGCGCTGCGAGGCTTTTGTTTTCGGTCGCGCCATGGGCTGTACGCAGGCTGCTCATATTTCCGGAGTGCAACAGCGTTTGCTTTCAGCTTTTGCGGGTGACTGCATCGGGGTTTGCACTAGTCAACTACGCTGGAATCTTTGCAGTCAGCGTGGTTCACTCCGGGTTTGCGCTTATCAAAGTGCAACTAATAAATCACAAAAAGATGCCGTCCCAGGCGGCTCGCACCACGAGACACAGTCCATGCATACGACTTTCACCCATGCTTCCCCTGCGGACCGCGTGCTGTGCGCCGCCCTGCGCGAACGCATCATGACTGCCGACCAGGCCGCCAGCCTGATCCAGTCCGGCATGACCCTGGGCATGAGCGGCTTCACCCCCGCCGGCGCGCCCAAGGCCGTGCCCCAGGCGCTGGCGCGCCGCATCGAGCAGCAGAACGCCGAAGGCGGCAATTTCCGCATCAGCCTGTGGACCGGGGCCTCGACCTCGGCCGAGCTGGATGGCGCTTTGGCCAAGGTCCACGGCATAGAGCGCCGCCTGCCCTACCAGTCGGACCCCACGGTGCGTGCCGAGATCAACAGCGGCCGCATGCAGTATGTGGATATCCACCTGTCCCATGTGGCTCAGTATGTGTGGTTCGGCTTCCTCGGCCACCTCGACGTGGCCGTGATCGAGGTGGCGGGCATACTGCCCGACGGACGGCTGATTCCCTCGACCTCGGTGGGCAACAACAAGACCTGGCTGGAGCAGGCCGACAAGATCATCCTCGAGGTCAACAGCGCCCAGCCGGCCGAGCTCGAAGGCATGCATGACATCTATTACGGCGCGGCCGTGCCGCCCAGGCGCAAGCCGATTCCCATGGAGCACCCGTTCGACCGCATAGGCGAGCCTTATCTGCACTGCGATCCGAACAAGGTGATTGCCGTCGTGCCCACGGCCCAGCGCGACAGGCTGGCGGGCTTTGCGGCGCCCGACGCCGACTCGCAGCGCATTGCCGCGCACATCATCGACTTTCTGCAGCACGAGGTGAAAGTCGGCCGCCTGCCGCCCGAGCTGCTGCCGCTGCAGTCGGGCGTGGGCAATATCGCCAACGCCGTGCTGGCCGGGCTCAATCAGGGCCCGTTCGAGCATCTGAACGCCTACACCGAGGTGCTGCAGGACGGCATGCTGGACATGCTGGAGTCGGGCAAGCTCGATACCGCATCGACCACCTCGCTGGCGCTGAGCCCCGCGGCCATGGAGCGCTTCCTGGCCAACATCGACTTCTTCCGCCAGCGCATCGTGCTGCGTCCGCAGGAGATCTCCAACCATCCGGAGCTGATCCGCCGCATGGGCCTGATCTCCATGAACGCGCTGATCGAGGCCGATATGTACGGCAACGTCAACAGCACCCACATCATGGGCTCGTCCATCATGAACGGCATAGGCGGCTCGGGCGACTTCGCGCGCAACGCCTATCTGTCGATCTTCATGACGCCTTCCGTGGCCAAGGGCGGCAAGATCAGCTGCATCGTGCCCATGGTCTCGCATGTGGACCACACCGAGCACGATGTGCAGGTCATGGTCACCGAGCAGGGTCTGGCCGATCTGCGCGGCCTCGCGCCCGTGCAGCGCGCGCGCCTGATCATCGAAAAATGCGTGCACCCCGATTATCAGGATGCGATGCGCGATTATCTGGAGCGGGCCCTGCGCGAGGCACCGGGCAAGCACACGCCGCATCTGCTGGACCAGGCCTATGCCTGGCACCAGCGCTATCTGCAGACCGGCAGCATGCAGCCAGAGCAGAAGCCTGTGCTGCGTCTGGCCTGACACAAACAAAAAAAGAGCTGCCTCGGCAGCTCTTTTTGCATCAAACAGGCCTGCAGCGCTTGTCAATCAAGCGCTGGCAGCTATCAAATCAGAACAGCAGCGTGCGCACCCAGGGCGCGGCCAGCACGTTCACGGCGCCCGCAATCATCATGACCAGGGAGGCCATCACGGCCTGCACCTCGCCGGTCTGGCGCGCACGCGCCACGCCGCTGCCATGGGCCGCGCCGCCCCAGCTGGCGCCGGTGGCCAGCTTGCTGCGCACGCGCGGCAGCAGGCGCAGCACGGTTTCGCCCAGCAGCATGGCGCTGACTCCGGTCAGCAGCACGAACAGCGCCGCGAGGTCGGTAGGCCCGCCCAGCACTTTCTCGGCCTCGATGGCGAAAGGCGTGGTCACGGAGCGCACGGCCAGGCCTTTCTGCAGCTCCTCCGACAGGCCGAAGCCATGCGCAAACAGCAAGGTGGTGCTGATGGACACCACGCTGGCCACGACCACGCCCGTGGCGATGGACATCCAGTGCTTTTGCAGCAGGCTGCGGTGCTCGTGCAGCGGCAGCGCAAAGGCCACGGTGGTGGGGCCGAGCAGCCAGACCAGCCAGTGCGTCTGGGCGATGTACTGCGGATAGCTGACATGGGTCAGCAGGGCCAGGCCTATGAGCACGATGGGGGTGGCGACTATGGGCATCAGCAGCGGGTGCGGGTGCTTGCGGTAGACGCGCTTGTTGGCCCAGTAGCAGGCCACGGTGGCGACCAAGGACACCAGGCCTATGACTTGGTTGGAGATCATGGCTTACTCCTGGGCCTGGCGCGTGGACCTGCGCCGTGCCAGCCACAGCTCCAGCCGGTAGACGCGGTCCACGGCCAGGGCCGTCACGGCCATCACGCAGGCCGTGCTGGCCACGATGACGGCCAGAATGCGCAGGCCCTGGTGGCGGATCAGGTCGGGATATTCGGTGACGACCAGCATGGCCGGCACAAAGAACAGCAGCATCTCGGCCAGCAGCCAGTTGGTGCCGCTCTGCAGCCACCTGGCCTTGACCAGGCCCGTGAACAGGCCCACGGCCAGCAGCGCAAAGCCGATCAGCCCGGCGGGCATGCTCCAGCCAAAATGCTGGCGCAGCAGGTCCATGGCGATCCAGATGGCGCTGAGCAGCGCGATCTGCACGACCGGCTTGGCCAGCGGCCAGAGGCTCTGGCGCCAGAACGCGGCGGGAGCCGAAGAAATTTCCGAATGCTGTGACATAGGGAGAATTCTAGGGTTTCTACCTATATTCTAAAAATGAATTATTTTCATTTTTAGAATTCGTAAAAGGAATTCTTCGAGGAATGCCCATGGACCTGCGCGCTCTCCGCTACTTCATCGAGGTGGTTCGCCAGAACGGCTTCACCCGCGCCGCCGAAACCCTGCATGTGACCCAGCCCACCATCAGCAAGATGGTCAGGTCGCTGGAGGACGAGCTCGGCGGCGCGCTGCTGCTGCGCGCGGGCCGCGGCGTGCAGCTCACCGATGCGGGCCAGGTGGTCTACGACCGCGGCCTCGAAATCCTCGATCAGGCCAAGCTGCTGCGCCGGCAGGTGGCCGAGGTGGACAACATCACGCGCGGCGAGCTCTCCGTGGGCATCATGCCGACCACGGGCCACTATATGGCGCCGGTGATCGCGTTGTTCCAGCAGCGCTACCCCGGCGTGGACCTCAAGGTCAACGAGCAGGGTGCGCGCGCCCAGTATCAGCTGATCCAGGAGGGCAAGCTGGACATGGCGCTGGGCCTGTTCAGCGCCCCCGATCCGCAGGTCGAGCGCTACACGGTGGCGCGGCAGAAGACCCGCGTGGTCCTGCCCGTGCAGCGCGTGACGGACGCCACGCTGCCCATGCGCTGGCAGGATCTGCGCGATCTGCCGTTTGTGCTCTACACCTCGGACTTCGCGCTGCACGAGCATGTGCTGCAGCAGTGCGAGGCCGCGGGCTTCGCACCCAAGGTCCAGCTGCAGACCCGCTACTGGGACTTCATAGGCCAGCTGGTGGCCGCTGACGTAGGCATTGCCATCATGTTCGAGCATGTGATCGCCAACTACAACCCCGAGCGCGTGGCCAGCCGCCCGCTGGTCGAGCCCGAAATCACCTGGGACGTGGCGCTGATGTGGCGCCCCGGCTACCTCTCGCGCGCGGCCAGGGCCTGGCTGGACTGCGTGCGTGAGGTCTATCCCCAGCCCCTGTAGCGCGGGGTCCTGGAACAGCTTCAAAACCCATAGCTGCTAGCGCTTTTCCGGCAAGGGTTTGATCAAGATCCGGCATGAATTCATGCCGGCCAGCCGGGCCATTGGGCAGGCGCTAAGCTAGCCCCATGCCGCGCCCGTTTTCCCCCAGCCGTTCTCCCAGTCCCCGCCGCCAGCTGCGCCAGCCCGCGCCCCGGCCCGCCGTGCCGCGGCTGCTGTGCTTCAACAAGCCCTATGGCGTGCTCAGCCAGTTCACGTCCGAGGGGCGCTGGCAGGGGCTGGCGGACTGGATAGCCGTGCCCGGCGTCTATGTGGCGGGCCGGCTCGATGCGGACAGCGAAGGCCTGCTGCTGCTCACCAATGACGGCCAGCTGCAGGCGCGCATTGCCGATCCGCGCCACAAGATGGAAAAGACCTATTGGGTGCAGGTGGAAGGGATTCCCGATGCGCAGGCGCTGCAGCGCCTCTGCGATGGCGTGGAGCTCAACGACGGCCGGACCCTGCCCGCCAGGGCGCGCCTGCTCGAGCCGCAGCCCCGGCTCTGGGAGCGCCAGCCGCCAATCCGCGTGCGGCAGAACATTCCCGATTGCTGGATAGAACTCATCATCCGCGAAGGCCGCAACCGCCAGGTGCGCCGCATGACGGCGGCCGTGGGCCATCCCACGCTGCGCCTGGTGCGCATGGCCATAGGGCCGTATTCGCTCCAGGGCCTGGAGCCCGGCCAGTGGCAGGACGCGCCACAGCCCTGAGCGGGGCGGCTTCCAAGGCATAAAAAAAGCGCCTGCAATCGCAGGCGCTTGGCGTGGCGGCTAGGCGCTCAGGAAGCGCAGGCCTTGTTGTTGGAGGCATGCATGCCGGCGGCCTTGGCATCGGCTTCGCTCATGTACTTGCCGCTCTTGGTCTTGCCGTAGTAGCGGTCGCCCTGGCAGTGGTAGACCTTGGTTTTCTCGTTGACCCAGACCTGGCCGGGGCCGCCGCCGGGAGCTGCAGCCGCCGCCGGAGCGGGCTTGCCGCCGGCCGCGGGCGCCGGCATGGCGGCCGGTGCCGCGCCGGCCTTGCCGGTGGCGGTCTTGTCTATGCCCTTGTGGCCCGTGCAAGCGCCTTTGGAGCTGGCGGCACTGACGCTGGTGCCGTCCTTGCACACAAAGGTCTGCATCGCTGCGGCAGGCGCTGCGGCCGCCGGAGCGGCAGCGGCGGGCGCGGCCGCAGGGGTTTGGGCAAAGCTTGCAAACGAGGCACTAACCAGGGCTGAGGCCAGCCAGACTTTCCATGTGTTGCGCATACATGCACTCCCGGGTGGATTGACGTCACAAAGTACGTGACCCGCACATACTGCTACCAGCCCCGGCAATCCGCAAGAGTCCGAATGTCAACCTTTGCGCGCCCTGCAGGCCCGCCTCGCCCCGCTCAGGTGCCGCTGACGTAGGGATTCATGCGGCGTTCGCGGCCGAAGCTGCTCTCGGGGCCGTGGCCGGGGATGAACACCGTCTGGTCGCCCATGGGCCACAGGCGCTGGACTATGGAGTCGATCAACTGCTGATGGTTGCCCTGGGGGAAGTCCGTGCGGCCTATGCTGCCCGCGAACAGCACGTCGCCCACGAAGGCGCGTTCGATCTGCGGCGCGTGGAACACCACATGGCCGGGCGTGTGGCCCGGGCAGTGGCGCACGTTCAGCGTCTCCCGGCCTATGGTCACCTGGTCGCCGTCCTGCAGCCAGCGCGTGGGCACAAAGGGATCGGCATGGGGAAAGCCGAACATCGCGCCCTGCTGGGGCAGGCCGTCGATCCAGAACTGGTCGCCTTCCTGGGGGCCGATCACGGGCAGGTCATGCTTGGCCGCGAGCTCGCTGGTGCCGCCCGCATGGTCGATGTGGGCGTGAGTGATCCAGATGGCCTTGAGCGTGAGGCCCAGGCGCTCGACTTCCCATTCGATCTGCTCGATATCGCCGCCGGGGTCGATGACGGCCGCCTCCATGGTCTGGTCGCACCAGACCAGAGAGCAGTTTTGTTGAAAGGCGGTGACGGGAACGGTGTGGTATTGCAACATGGGTGACTTGTATTTTTCGGGCGTTTGCGTAGTCTCGCGGGCAGCGAACCCCGCAAGCATGACACGGCAAGCCGCGAGCATCAAAAATGTCCGCTCAGACCCTGCGTCATCCTTCATATGAGCTAGCATGAATACGAGTGCCCCATTTTGGTGCGGGCTGGTAAAACGTATTTGTGCTGCAAGGCAGCGGGCAAGCGCTCACAAGAAGCGGCCCGACACAGTTTCAAGATCGTTCAGGCCGTGCCAATGCCCGTGCAAAGCACTTTCCTTCCGCAGAAGGAGTGGTTGGGGTCTGGTGTAGGCCTGGAGAGCCAGTTTGTAAACTCCAGGAGACTTTTCATGTCTAGCCCTTCCAACCCGCCGGCGCAGCAAGGCGAGGCACAGCGCAGTGATGCCCAGCGAGGTGGCGCCCAGTGCATCGGCATTCCGCGGGAAACCTTTGCGCTGGAAAAACGCGTGGCCACCGTGCCCGAGGTGGTGGAAAAACTCGTCAAGCTGGGCTTCAGGGTCGCGATCGAAGCCGGCGCCGGCGCGGCCGCCAACTTCAGCGACGAGGCCTATCGCGCGGCCGGTGCCGAGGTGCTGCCCGATGCGGCCGCGCTCTGGGCCGCGGCCGACATCGTCTTCAAGGTGCGTGCGCCGACCCGCGAGGAAGTGGCGCTGATGCGCGCAGGCCAGACGCTGATCGACTTCATCTGGCCGGCCCAGAACCCCGAGCTGATGCAGCAGCTGGCCGCCAAAAAGGTCACGGTGCTGGCCATAGACTGCCTGCCGCGGACCCTGAGCCGGGCGCAGAAGATGGACGCGCTGACCTCCATGGCTGGAGTCTCGGGCTACCGCGCCGTGATCGAGGCCGCGAACGCCTTCGGCCGCTATTTCAACGGCCAGATCACGGCCGCGGGCAAGGTGCCGCCGGCCAAGGTCTTCATCGCCGGTGCCGGCGTGGCCGGCCTCTCGGCCATAGGCACGGCCGCGGGCCTGGGCGCCATCGTGCGCGCCAACGACACGCGCGCCGAGGTGGCCGACCAGGTCACCTCTCTGGGCGGCGAATTCGTCAAGGTCGATTACGAGGAAGAGGGCTCGGGCGGCGGCGGCTACGCCAAGGTCATGAGCGAGGGCTTCCAGGCCGCGCAGCGCCAGATGTATGCGCAGCAGGCCAGGGAGGTGGACATCATCATCACCACGGCGCTGATTCCCGGCAGGCCCGCGCCCAAGCTGATCACGGCCGAGATGGTGCAGAGCATGAAGCCCGGCAGCGTGATCGTGGACATGGCGGCCGAGCAGGGCGGCAACTGCGAGTTGACCGTGCCCGGCGAGGCCGTGGTGCGCCATGGCGTGACCATCATCGGCTACGCCGATCTGGCCTCGCGCCTGGCCAAGCAGTCGTCCACGCTGTACGCGACGAACCTGCTGCGCCTGACGGAGGAGCTGTGCAAGGCCAAGGACGGCCGGGCCCTGGTGAATATGGAGGACGACGCGATACGCGGCCTGACCGTGGTCAAGGACGGCGAGATCACCTGGCCCGCACCGCCCCTGGCCCAGGCGCCCAAGCCCGCGCCCAAGCCGGCAGCGGCTCCGCTCGAGCAGAAGAAGGGCGGCCATGGCCATGGTTCGGCCGGCCCGCTGCCCGCCAAGACCCTGGCGATTCTGTTTGCCGTGGCGGCCCTGGCGTTCTGGTTCATCGGCGCCTACGCGCCTGCGGCCTTCCTGGGCCACTTCACGGTCTTCGTGCTGGCCTGCTTCATCGGCTATATGGTGGTCTGGAACGTCACGCCCGCGCTGCACACGCCGCTGATGAGCGTGACCAACGCCATCTCCAGCATCATCGCCATCGGCGCCCTGGTGCAGATCGCGCCGCCCGACGGCGCGGCCGGCGGCCGCCCCGACGAGCTGATCCGCTGGCTGGCTTTTGCGGCGCTGGTGCTCACCGCCGTCAACATGTTCGGCGGCTTTGCCGTCACGCGCCGCATGCTGGCCATGTTCCGCAAATAAGAAGAAGCAGGAAGAGAGAACCATGTCCCAAAGTCTCGCAACGGTGGCCTATCTGGGCGCCGCCATTTTGTTCATCCTGAGCCTGGGTGGCCTGTCCAACCCCGAAACCTCGCGCCGCGGCAATCTGTTCGGCATGATTGGCATGGCCCTGGCCGTGCTGGCCACGGTCTTCGGGCCGCGCGTCAGTCCCGCAGGCATTGCCTGGATCGTCGGCGCCCTGGTCGTGGGCGGCGGCATAGGCCTGTATGCGGCCAGGGTCGTGAAGATGACCCAGATGCCCGAGCTGGTCGCCCTCATGCACAGCCTGGTGGGCCTGGCCGCCTGCCTGGTCGGCTTCGCCAGCTATGTGGACAGCTCCAACGCGCTGCAGGGCGCGGAGAAGATCATCCACGAGGTGGAGATCTATGTCGGCATCCTCATCGGCGCCGTGACCTTCTCGGGCTCGCTGATCGCCTTCGGCAAGCTCAACGGCCGCATCGGCGGCAAGCCGCTGCTGCTGCCGGGCCGCCACTGGCTCAACCTCATCGCGCTGCTGGTCGTGATCTGGTTCGGTCGCGAGTTCCTGCGCGCCGAGACCCTGGCCCAGGGCATGTTGCCGCTGGTGGTGATGACGGCCATCGCGCTGCTGTTCGGCATCCACATGGTCATGGCCATCGGCGGGGCCGACATGCCCGTGGTGGTGTCCATGCTCAACAGCTACTCGGGCTGGGCCGCCGCGGCCACGGGCTTCATGCTCAGCAACGACCTGCTGATCGTGACCGGCGCTCTCGTGGGCTCCTCGGGTGCGATCCTGAGCTACATCATGTGCAATGCCATGAACCGCAACTTCCTCAGCGTGATCGCGGGCGGCTTCGGCTCGGGCGCACCTGCCAAGAAGGGGGAGGCCGCTGCGGCCGAGCCCCAGGGCGAGGTCGTGCCCGTGGCGGCCGCCGATACGGCCGAGCTGCTGCGCGAGGCCAAGAGCGTGGTCATCGTGCCCGGCTACGGCATGGCCGTGGCCCAGGCCCAGCACACGGTCAACGACATCACCAAGGTGCTGCGCGAGAAGGGCGTTCAAGTCCGCTTTGCGATCCACCCCGTGGCCGGCCGCATGCCCGGCCATATGAACGTGCTGCTGGCCGAGGCCAAAGTGCCCTACGACATCGTGATGGAGATGGACGAGATCAACGAGGACTTCCCGGACACCGATGTGGCCATGGTGATCGGCGCCAACGACATCGTGAACCCCGCGGCGCTGGACGACCCGGCCAGCCCGATCGCCGGCATGCCGGTGCTCGAGGTCTGGAAGGCCAGGACCTCCATCGTGATGAAGCGCTCCATGGCCTCGGGCTATGCGGGGGTGGACAACCCGTTGTTCTACAAGGAGAACAACCGCATGCTGTTCGGCGACGCCAAGAAGATGCTCGACGAGGTGCTGACGGCGCTGGAGAGCTGATGAAATGGAGTGACTCCCCCTGAGGCGCTCTGCGCCTTCCTCCTCTCTCGCTTTGCTTCGCAATGCGGGAGGGGGACGACACCTTCGCCGCGAGGCGGCTCTTGCTCGGTGTCCTGGCTTGCAGAGTTCACCCGTTTTTGGAATGCCTGCGGTTTTCGGCCGCAGGCATTTTGTTTTTCAGAGATGCTGGACGGCGATCTCGCCCAGCAGTAGTGCGGCGATTAGCAGCATCAGCGTACCGGACAGGCGCGAGACGGCGAGTGCTGCCGCGGGGCGCGAGCGCAGCACGCTTTGCGAGCCCCAGCCCACGCCGAAATAGACCACGGCGCAGCTGGCCGCATGGACCGCGCCAAGGGCCATGATCTGGGCAAACACGGGCCAGTGGTCGGCTGGGCGCACGAACTGGGGCAGCAGGGCCAGCAAGAGCAGCAGCTGCTTGGGGTTGAGGCCGCTGACGCTGGCGCCCTTGAGCGTCCAGTGCCAGCGCGTGCCGGCCTCGGCATCTTCGCTGCTTTGAACCGAAGCCGGGCTGCGCCACAAGCCTATGCCCATCCAGGCCAGGTAGAGCGCACCCGTGGCCGTCAGAGCCGTGAGCAGGGCGGGGTTGCGCGCCACCAGAGCGCCCACGCCCGCAGCCACGGCCAGCGTGGCCAGCAGCGCGCCGCAGGCCAGGCCCAGGGTGGCGGGCAGTACCAGGGCGCGCCCGCGCAGGCCCGCGGAAATCACATAGGCCCAGTCGGCACCGGGCGTGAGCACCAGAAGAAAGGACACGGCCCAGAAAGCGATGACGGCGGCGAATGACACGGGCTTCTCTCAAAAAATTCTGAAGCCCAGAGAATAGGTATCCAGCCGGGGAATGTGCTTTTAATATCTGCTCATGGATAGTCGATCTGTGGAAGAAAATACCCAATGAATGCGCTTGACAGGAAAATTCTTGCGGCTCTCGAACATGACGGCCGTCTCACGGTGACCGAGCTGGCCGAGCGCGTGGGCCTGAGCCTGTCGCCATGCCACCGGCGTGTGCGCGCGCTCGAGGACTCGGGCGTGATCCGGGGCTACCGCGCTGAGCTGGACCCGGCGGCGCTGGGCCTGGAGTTCTCGGCCCTGGTCTTTGTGACCCTGCACGACAGCAAGTCCGTGCCGGCCTTTGAAGAGGCCGTGGCCCAGATCGAGAACGTGGTCCAGGCGCAGCGGCTGTTCGGCGATCCCGACTATCTGCTGCATGTGGTGGTGCGCGACCTGCCCGCCTTCCAGCGCCTGTATGACGCCAGGCTCACGGGCCTGCCCGGCATGAAGCGCATGACCTCCACCCTGGTGATGAAGCATGTGGTCACCAATCGGCCCCTGACCTCGGCCATGGACTAGGCGCGCGGTCGGCGCCAGATAAAAAAACGCCTGCGTGGCGCAGGCGTTGCCGGGGGATAAAGCTTACAGCGTCATCTCGTAGCCTATGGTGATGGGCGCATGGTCCGAGAATTTCTCGTCCTTGTAGATGGACTCGCAGCGTGCCAGCGCGGCCACGGCGGGCGTGGCCAGGTGGTAATCCAGACGCCACCCCACGTTGTTCGCATAGGCCTGGCCGCGGTTGCTCCACCATGTGTAGCAGGCATCGGTGGTGTCGGGCTGGAGCTGACGGTAAACGTCGACCAGGCCGCCCGTGGCTTCAGTCTTGTGCAACAACTTTGTCATCCAGTCGCGCTCCTCGGGCAGAAAGCCGCTGTTCTTCTGGTTGCCGCGCCAGTTTTTCAGGTCTTCCTTCTGATGCGCGATATTGATGTCGCCGCAGAGGATGAAGTCGCGCTCGGCCTTGAGCCCCATCAGATGGGTGTGCATCTTGGCCAGAAAGCGGAATTTCGCCTCCTGGCGCAGCTCGCCCGAGCTGCCGCTGGGGAAATAGGCGCTGATGACGGAGAACTTGCGGCCCGGCTTGTCGAAGCGGGTCTCGACATAGCGGCCCTCGGCATCGAACTCCTCGCTGTCGAAGCCCACCACCACGTCGCTGGGCTCGTGGCGGGAGTAGACGCCGACGCCCGAATAGCCTTTTTTCTCGGCAAAGTGGAAGTGGCCCTTCATGCCGGCCAACACCTCGAAACGCCCGGCCATATCGCTGGCCTGGGCCTTGATTTCCTGGACGCAAATACAATCCGGCGCAGTGGCCGCGATCCAGGCTTCCGCGCCTTTGGTCGTTGCAGAGCGGATACCGTTGAGGTTGAGGCTGGTTAATTTGAACAAGGATGAATCCATGGTGGTGAGTAAGCAGCCAATGGACGGCGCAGGCCGTCTGGCGCAGGATTTTGTGCAGTTTGCCGTTGATGCGGGCGTGCTGCGTTTTGGCGAATTCAAGACCAAGGCCGGGCGACTGAGCCCGTACTTCTTCAACGCTGGCCTGTTCGATGACGGCGCCAAGATGGCCCGCCTGGCCGAATTCTATGCAAAAGCCATTCTGGCCAGCGGCATGGAGTTCGACATGGTCTTCGGCCCGGCCTACAAGGGCATCCCCCTGGCCGCGACCGTGGCCGTGGAGCTGGCGCGCCAGGGCAAGAACGTGCCTTTCGCCTATAACCGCAAGGAAGCCAAGGACCACGGCGAAGGCGGCACCCTGGTGGGCGCGCCCCTCAAGGGCCGCGTGCTCATCGTCGACGACGTGATGAGCGCGGGCACGGCCGCACGCGAGTCCATCGCCATCATCAAGGCCGCGGGCGCCGAGCCCCATGCGGTGGCCATCGCCCTGGACCGACAGGAAATGGCCACCGAGAATGGCCAGGACGTGCCCCACAGCGCCGTGCAATATGTGCGCCACCAGCTGGGCATGCAGGTCTGCGCGATTGCCAAACTGGCAGATTTGTTGCTTTATCTCGAGCAGCAGGGCAGCGATGCGGGCCGCGAGCACCACGAACGCGTGCTAGCCTATCGCCAACGTTACGGTGTCGAAGACAAGGAATAAACACGCATGAAGCAGGCATGGCATGCAAAACTGGGTTTGTCCGTGGGAGCCATCTTCTGGGCCGGGGTCGCACTCGCCCAGGCTCAGGCCAATACCGGTGGCATCTATGCCTGCACCGACGCCAAGGGGCGGCGCATCACGGCCGACCGCCCGATTGCCGACTGCGTGGACCGCGAACAGCGCGTGCTGGGCAAGACCGGCGTGGAACTGCGCCGTGTGGGGCCCACGCTGACCGAGCAGGAGCGCGGCACCCAGGAGACCCGGCGCCGCCAGGACCAGGCCGAGCAGGCGCGGCTGCGCGAGGAGCGCTCGCGCGATCGCGCCATGCTGCTGCGCTATCCCAACCAGGGCGTGCACGACGCGGCCCGCGGCGAGGCCCTGGCCCAGGCCAATGACGTGGTCGCCGTGGCCCAGCAGCGGCAGGTCGAGCTCAGGGAGCGGCGCAAGAAACTCGATACCGAGCTGGAGTTCTACCAGAACGATGCCGCGAAGGCGCCGGCCAATCTGCGCCGCCAGCTCAAGGACAACGCCGAATCCCTGGAAGAGCAGCAGCGCTTCATCCGCCAGCAGGACGAGGAAAGGCTGCGCATCAACCAGCGCTTCGACGCCGAGCTGCAGCAGCTGCGCAAGCTCTGGGCCGCCCAGCCGCGCGAGTCGAACTGATCAGGGCTTGTGCATGGCCATGAGCCGGCCCAGCAGCAGGGCGCAGGCCCAGGCCAGGCCGCCCACGATCAAAGGCATTTGCACCAGCAGCGGGCCCAGGGCCAGCAGCCGCAGCGCATCGGCTTGCCATAGCGCCGCATAGCCCTTGAACAGGCCGTAGCCCAGCCACAGCAGCAGGCCCAGACTGGCCAGCGCCGCCATGACGCGCATATTGCGGCCGTCGCGGCTGGCTGCGGGAATGCGCAGCGCGCCGCGCCACAGCCAGGCCACGGCGGCCAGCACCAGCAGCGTGCAGGCGGTGACGGACAGCGGCAGCCAGAGCGAAAGAGGAATCAGCGACATGGCGCGGCACTTTAGCCCAGATGGCGGGCGCTCGAAAAAATACCCGCCGCAGCGGGTGGACTCCGGGAGGCTGGCGCTTCAGGCGGCCTGCCAGAGCGCATGGCCGCCGGGCACGGCCTGGATGCCGAGCACGGCCGCATGGTGGGCCAGCAGCTCGTCAAAAGTCCTGGCGGTGTCGCTGCTGGCCGCGCTGCCTTCGTACTCGGTGGCGACCTGGGCGGCGGTGAAGGAATGGGGGCCGAAGCTCTGCACGATGTTGCGCAGCTTGTCGAGATTGGGGGTGAGCACGCTGTCCATGGCAACTCCTTTGAGGCGACCGCATTGCAGACAGTGTAGTCCGCGGTCGTGAGGCCGCAAGAGGGCGCGCTCGGGGCTGGCCTACGGGTTGAGCGACAGCAGGGTGCGGATCACGTCGGAGCGCGTGATCACGCCCACCAGCCGGTTGCCGCGCAGCACGGCGATGAACTGCACGGTATGGGAGGCCAGCTCGTGCAGCAGATCCCCCATGGGCGTGGATTCCTGCACGCAGAGCTCGGGCTCGCGCATCAGGCTGAGCGCCACGGGTCCGGTGCTGTAGCCGGGCCGGCGCAGCCGCTGCCATAGATTCTGCTGCTGGCTGGCGCGGTGGCCCTGCCAGAGCCAGTCGAACAGGTCGGCGCGCAGCACGCGGCCTATCAGCTGCTGCTGCTCGTCCACCACGGGCAGGCTTTTGACCAGATGCCGGTGAAACAGGTCGGCCACCTCCTCCAGCGGGGTCTGCGGGCCTATGGTCAGCAGCCGGGGCGACATGACTTCGCTGCAGCTCACGGCCGCCAGGCGGCGCTTGATGGCCTGCTCCTCGGCCGCGGCCAGCAGCTCGCCGAGGTCGTCCGGCGTCAGGTTGTAGGACTGGTCAAAGCGCTGCAGCAGCTGCTGCAAATCCTGCTCGCTCAGCGCCAGGCCCGCAGCCTGGCGTTGCACGGCCGCCGGTGGCGGTGGCTGGTGCAGATAGGGCCGACCGCAGGCGCGGTGGTAGAGCACGCCCACGGCGGCCAGTACGCCCGAGAGCACGGCCATGGGGATCAGCAGATGCCAGCCCAGCGGCACCATCTGCGCGGCGGCCAGCACCGTCAGCAGGGCCACGGCGCCACCCGGCGGGTGCAGGGCGCGCAGCAGCAGCATCAGGGCGATGGCGCCGGCCACGGCCAGCGCGGCCAGAGCGGTCTGCGACAGCGAGGGAAAGGCCCAGAGCAGCAGCAGGGTGTACAGCGCCGAGACCGTGTTGCCGACCACACAGTTCCAGGGCTGGGCCAGCGGGCTGCTGGGCACGGCGAACACCAGCACGGCCGTGGCGCCCAGCGGCGCGAACAGGAACAGGGTGCGCGGAAAGAAAGTGTCCACCAGTCCCACCAGCATGCCGGCCAGTGCCAGGCCCAGGCCGGCGCCCAGGCCCGAGCGCAGCAGCTCGCGCCAGGAGGGACGGGTGGTGACAGGCCCCAGGCGCTGCCTCAGCGTTTGCATCACGGACATGGTGTGGTCTGGCGCCGCAGAGCTATCAAATTTGATAGCTGGCAGCGCCTTGTTATCTTGGTTTGCCTGCCATTTTTATCCAAAGCCGGTCCACAGGACGGGAGCGGGGCTTTGGATGGGCGGGCCGCTCAGGCGGCGCTGGACAGGGCGCCGGCGCTCAGCACTTCGTGCAGCGGCTTGCGCAGCGACGGGATTTCGCGCGCACGCAGGTCCTCGGGCAGGGTGGCCGCATCGGCGCGCCGGCCCACGGCGATCACGCACTCGGGCAGCAGATGGGCGGGCAGGTTCAGCACCCGGCGCGCCTCGTCGGCCGAGAAGCCGCCCATGGCATGTGCGGCCAGACCCATGGCATGGGCTTCCAGTGCCAGATAGCCCCAGGCGCAGCCCGCGTCGAAGCTGTGCTTGGCCGGCGAGGTCTCCTGGTTGGACAGCAGCACGATGAGCGCGCCGGCGTTCAGGCACCAGCGGCGGTTGGCCTCGTTGGGGATCTGGGAGAAAGCCTGCCAGTGGGCGTCGCCGCGCAGCGCATAGGCAAAGTGCCAGGGCTGCTTGTTGCTGGCCGAGGGGGCCCAGCGGGCGGCGTCCACCAGTTGCTCCAGCTGGGCCGGGCTCAGCGCCTCGGGTATGAAGGCGCGCGGCGACATGCGCTCGAGAAACTGGGACTGTATGGGGGTGGCGGTGGTGCGTGTGGTGCTCATCGGGAAATCCGGAAAACAAAAAGGCCCGGGCTAGGGCCGGGCCTGAAACCATAGCGCAAGCTCCGGCTTTTTGCTCGGAGCCGCGCTATCAGGGCTTGGGTGCGGAGTTCTGGCTCATGGTGCGCATATGGCGCTCCATGCGGATCAGCACCAGCACCATGACCACCATCACCAGGCAGGAGATCAGCATGGTGGCGAAAGCGGTGTCCACGCCCAGGAACTTCCACTTGTCCTCGTCGGGGTTCTCGCCGCGCAGCTTCTGGGCCGTGCGGTCGAACGACAGGGTGTAGTTGGTCAGCAGAATGTTCACGATCTGCTGCGCGGGCTGCAGTTGCAGCTTGGCGGCCAGCTTCTCGTTGGTCAGCACCGTCTCCAGCGCCGCGGGCAGGCCCTTCACATAGGCGGCGTACGAGCCCTCGCCATGCTCCATCTCGGCGGCCTGGGCACGCTCATGGATCTCGGAGGCCAGGTTCACGGGATCGGCGAGCACGCTGTCCTCGTCGGCGGCCTCGGCGGCGGCAGCCACTGCGGCTTCGACGGCCGCGGCTGCGGCGCGGTCCTCGCGGCTCAGCGCGATGCGACGCGCGCTCCAGGCCGCATCGGCGGCGGCGGCCGCGGCGTCGGCGGCCTCCTTGTCGCAGCAGGAGTTCTCGCGCGCTTCGCGCATCTTGATCTGGCGGTTGACCTCATCGTCGGAAGGCGCGGCATCCCCCTTGAGCAGCGGGTGGATGGGGTCCAGGCCCTGGCTGCTGTTTTCCTTCTCGATGCGCTTGCGCGCCGCGGGGTCCTTGTAGATCAGGCCGCGCAGCAGGCCGTCGGCCTTCTGGAAGCTGGGGCGCAGAGCGGGGTCGGCCAGGCGCTTTTCCAGGGGCACCTGGGTGTTCATGCCGCTGAGGTCGCGGCCGGTCTCTTCCTCCATGTACTTGAGGTCGTAGGGCGCGTCCTTCCAGTTCAGCGCCACGGGCGCGGCCAGAGCGGCATCGGGCTTCTTGGTCTTGTAGTGGTCAAAGATCCACAGGCCCATGCCGATCAGCACAAAGACGGAGAACGCGAGCAGCACCACTCGCACGATCTGTACCAGCATGTCTTCCACGCGGCGCATTAGGTTCAGCATATGCGGCAAATCCTTTTTGAAAACTTGTCGATAAAAGGCTTCAAGCTATTAAATTTGAAGCATTCGGGTGGCTGGGATTCTAGGAAGCGAAAGTCTTTGTCTCAGTTTGTTACAGGCTGGAAAGCACGGGTGTTGGCACTTGCTCCCGATGCGAGCTTGACGGCTGGCGCGGCGCCGGCCATAGAAAAAACACTGCGCCGCGGCACAAATGCAACAAATACCCATGGATTGCACCCAGAGCCTGTGCCGAAATCTCCAATCCGCTGTAATGGGGTTTTCACGGATCGGAGAGCCCGCTCATGGCCAAGACATCACTGGACAAATCGAAGATCAAGTTTCTGCTGCTCGAAGGCATCCATCCCTCCGCGCTCAAGGTGCTCAATGATGCGGGTTATACCAATGTGGAGGCGCTGAGCGGCGCGCTCGAGGGCGAGGAGCTCAAGCGCAAGATCGCCGATGTGCACTTTGTGGGCATACGCTCGCGCACCCAGCTCACGGCCGAGGTGTTTGCGGCCGCGCAGAAACTGGTGGCCGTGGGGTGCTTTTGCATAGGCACCAACCAGGTGAATCTGAATGCGGCGCGCGAGCGCGGCGTGGTGGTGTTCAACGCCCCCTATTCCAACACCCGCTCGGTGGCCGAGCTGGTGCTGGGCGAGGCGATTCTGCTGCTGCGCGGCATCCCCGAGAAAAGCGCCGTGGCGCACCGCGGCGGCTGGAAGAAGAGCGCCGAGAACTCCTTCGAGATCCGCGGCAAGACCCTGGGCATCGTGGGCTACGGCTCGATAGGCACCCAGCTGTCGGTGCTGGCCGAGAGCCTGGGCATGAAGGTCATCTTCCACGACGTGGTGACCAAGCTGCCGCTGGGCAATGCGCGCCAGGCCGCGGGCCTGAGCGAGCTGCTGGGCCAGGCCGATATCGTGACCCTGCATGTGCCCGAGCTGGCCTCCACCCACGGCATGCTGGGCGCCGCGCAGATCGCGGCCATGAAGCCCGGCAGCATCCTCATCAATGCCTCGCGCGGAACGGTGGTGGACATCGAGGCCCTGGCCGCGGCGCTCAAGGCCGGCACGCTGCTGGGCGCGGCCATCGACGTCTTCCCCAAGGAGCCCAAGAGCAACAAGGACGAGTTCCAGTCGCCGCTGCGCGGCATGGACAATGTGATCCTGACCCCGCATATCGGCGGCTCGACCATGGAGGCCCAGGCCAATATCGGCCTGGAGGTCGCGGAAAAGCTGGTCAAGTACAGCGACAACGGCACGACCACCTCGGCCGTGAACTTCCCCGAGGTCGCGCTGCCCGAGCATCCGGGCAACAACCGCATCCTGCATGTGCACGAGAACCGCCCCGGCATTCTCTCGGCCATCAACCAGGTGTTTGCCGACAACGGCATCAATATCGCGGGCCAGTATCTGCGCACCGATGAGAAGGTCGGCTATGTGGTGATAGACATAGACGCCCAGTCTTCGGCGCTGGCGCTGGCCAAGCTGACGCAGATTCCGGGCACCATACGCTGCCGCGTGCTGTTCTGAACAGCTGTGCCGCAACAGGAGAAAAAGGAGACCTGGGTCTCCTTTTTTCATGGCCGCCGCTCTAGCTGCGCGGTGCGCCCACATGGGCCAGCAGCTGCTCGCGCAGCGGCGCGATCAGGCCGGGCCGGGTATCGGCGGCCTTGGGCAGGGCCAGGAACAGCCGCGGCTGCAGATAGAGCAACAGGCTGCGCTCGTCCTCGGCCCAGTGGATGATGTGTTCCCAGGGCAGGCTGCCGCCGCCGCGCGCCGAACGCAGCTGCAGCTGGCCGTCGCGCAGCGCCACGGTATTTGGCTCGCGCAGCGAGGGCGAGCGCCGGTAGCTGCGCCGCGCCATGGGCCGGGTGATCAGCCGGAAGCTGCTGACGGGCAGCAGGGCATAGACCAGCCCGCCCAGGGCCAGCCAGTGATTGCCGTAGTACAGGCCCAGGCCCAGCAGCGCCAGGCCTGCAAGGCTGACGAAATACAGCAGCAGCCTGGCCCACCAGGGCTTGAGCGAGGCATGCAGGCGCTGCGCATCCAGGAATTGCGCTTCGGTGAGCTGGTAGGTCAGTTCGGCCATGCGCGCATGATAGGGGCACTTGTAGGACTGGGCCGGACCGCAGTCCCCGAGGCATGCGCCGCGCCGCGGGCGGTGCTAGGCTGATGCCGGTCGCAGCTCTTGAGAACCGCCATGACAAGCAATACCGTCACCAGAGAGTTCAGCTTGCGCGGCGTCATTCTGGGCGCGCTCATCACCCTGGCCTTCACCGCGGCCAATGTGTATCTGGGGCTCAAGGTGGGGCTGACCTTTGCCTCGGCCATACCGGCGGCCGTGATCTCCATGGCGCTGCTCTACCGCTTCAAGGACTCCAACCTCCTCGAGAACAATCTGGTGCAGACCCAGGCCTCGGCGGCCGGTACCCTGTCCTCGGTAATCTTCGTGCTGCCGGCGCTGCTGATGCTGGGCCTGTGGTCGGGCTTTCCGTTCTGGCAGACGGCGCTGATCTGCGCGGCCGGCGGCACGCTGGGCGTGCTCTACACGGTGCCGCTGCGCCGCGTGATGGTGGTGCAGTCCCATCTGCCCTATCCCGAGGGCGTGGCCGCGGCCGAGGTGCTGCGCGTGGGCGACGCGCAGCGCCAGGCCCAGGGCGGCTCCGCGCCCCGGCACTCGGGCCTGCGCGAGCTGGGCTGGGGCACGGGGCTGGCGGCCTTGTTCGGCTTTCTGAGCGGCGGCCTGCGCCTGCTGGGCGACGCCTTCAATGTCTGGATCCCGGCCGGCGGCCTGGTGTTCCGCGTGGCGGCGGGCTTTTCGCCGGCCCTGCTGGCGGCCGGCTATCTGATGGGCGCGGCCGCCGGCATCGCCGTGCTGCTGGGGCTGGCCCTGTGCTGGGGCCTGGTCGTGCCCTGGCTCACGGCCCAGTCTCTTCAGGCCTCCGCGCCGGCCGCAGGCCAGGCCCTGAGCGAGCTGGCCACGCAGCTCTGGGGCGGCAAGGCCCGGTTTCTGGGTGCGGGCGTGATCGGCATCTCGGCGCTGTGGACCGTGGCCACGCTGGCCGGCCCGATTCTCCAGGCCATACGCCACCAGCCGCCGCGCAGCGCCGCGGGCGGGCCGCGCGCCGCCGACGAGACCGATACCGACCTGCCGCGCCGCTGGCTGCTGCTCATAGGCCTGGCCGCCCTGGCCGTGCTGTTCCTGGTCGTCAACGGCTTTGTGCTGCAGTACATGCCCGAGCTCACGGCCGCCGCGCGCTACGGCCTGACGGCGCTGTGCGTGCTGTTTGCCGCGGTGTTCGGCTTTCTGGTCGCGGCGGCCTGCGGCTATATGGCCGGCCTCGTGGGCTCGTCGGCCAGCCCCATCTCGGGCATAGGCATCATCGCCACGATTCTGATGGCGCTGTCGCTGCTGGCGCTGCACGCCCTGGTGCCCGCGTTCGCGCACAGCGTCTCGGGCCGGCTCGGCGTGGCCCTGGTGCTGTTCATGGTGGCCGTCATCCTGGCCATGGCCGCCATCTCCAACGACAACCTGCAGGACCTCAAGACCGGCTATCTGCTGGGCGCCACGCCCTGGCGCCAGCAGCTGGTGCTGATCATAGGCTGCGTGGTCGGTGCGGCCGTGATTCCGCCGGTGCTGGACCTGCTCTACAACGCCTACGGCTTTGCGGGCAGCCTGCCGCGTGCCGGCATGGACCCGAACCAGGCGCTGGCCGCGCCCCAGGCCACGCTGATGCTCAAGATCGCCTCGGGCATCTTCGAGGGCTCGCTGGACTGGAGCATGCTGGGCCTGGGCGTGGCCACGGGCCTGGTCGTGATCGTGGCCGATGTGCTGCTGCGCAAGAGCGGCCGCGGCGCGCTGCCGCCGCTGGCCGTGGGCCTGGGCATCTATCTGCCGCCCACCATAGGCCTGACGCTGACCCTGGGTGCGCTGCTGGGCTGGCTGATCCACAAGGCCGTCAAGGCCCATGCGGAGCGCGGCGGCAAGCCCTGGGTGGCGGCGGCCGAGGAGCGTGGTCTGCTACTGGCCTCGGGCCTGATCGTGGGCGAAAGCCTGATGGGGCTGATCATTGCCGCGCTGATAGGTTTCAGCGGCAAGGATGCGCCGCTGGCCATCGTGGGCGAGGGCTTTGCGCCCGCCATGTGGCTGGGCCTCGCGTATTTTGCGGGCCTGTGCGTGTTCTTCTACCGGCGCGTGCTCAAGCCCTGAGGGCTGGATAACTCTTGTTTTGATAGCTGGCAGCGCTTGCTGGGTAGGCGCTACAGCACAAAAAAGCCGCAGCCGGCACTTGCCGCTGCGGTTTTTACCTTGCTGGGCGGGGTTCAGAGGCCTTGCGGCAGTGCCGGATCCCCGTCCACAAAGCGTTCAATGGCCTGCCACAGGCCGGCGCTGCGCAGGATGTTGGAGTGGCCGGCCTGGTCGAAGGCCAGCACCTGCACGGCCTTGCCCTTGAGGCGCTGCAGCAGGGCATCGGTGCGCGCCGGCTCCACCACCTGGTCCTGGCCTGCGCGCAGCACCAGAATCGGGCCGCCGTAATGCTGCAGATGCGCGGCGGAGTCGAAGGGATCGCGCAGCAGCAGCTCCACGGGCAGCCAGCCATACATGCCGCGCACCGTGTTCAGCATGCTGTCGAAGGGCGTGACCAGCACCAGCTTGTCGGGCTGGCGCAGATCGGCCACGGCCGAGGCCACGCCCGTGCCCAGGCTGCGGCCTATGACGGTGATGGGCTGCCGCGGGTGCAGCCGCCTGACCTCGTCGAACAGGGCTGCGGCATCGAGCTCCATCAGTTCCTGCGTGGGCTCGCCCTCGCTG
>JAFAIY010000254.1 GCA_019236485.1 Comamonas sp.
TAACGAGGGCATTGCAGCCGGCCTGCGTGCCAACCTCATGCAGCGCGGCTATGCGGTGGATGTCTGCGCCAGCGTGGCCGAGGCCTGGCATGCGCTGAGCACCGAGCGTTTCGACGCCCTGCTGCTGGACCTGGGCCTGCCCGACGGCGACGGCAGCGAGGTGGTGCGCCGCCTGCGCCCCCAGGTGGCCCGGCCCGGCCAGCTGCCGGATGCGGCCACGCCGGTGCTGATATTGACGGCGCGGGACCAGGTGCGCGACAGGGTCGCGGGCCTGAACCTGGGGGCCGACGACTATCTGGTCAAGCCCTTCGACATGGATGAGCTGGAGGCCAGAATGCGCGCCATGCTGCGCCGGGCTGCGGGTCAGGCCTCGCCCGTGATCCGCCACGCGGGCCTGGAGGTGGACCCGGCCGCGCGCAGCGTCAGGCAGGCCGGGCGTGTGGTGGAAATCTCGCCGCGTGAATTCGCCGTGCTCTGGGCCCTGCTTCAAGTTCGGGGGCGAGTGCTGTCGCGTCAGCAGATTGAGGAGCATCTGTACAGCTGGGGCGATGCGGTGGAGAGCAATGCCGTCGAGGTCTATGTGCACCATCTGCGCAAGAAGCTGGGCCAGAAGATCATCGTCACCATGCGCGGCGTGGGCTACTTCATGCCGCAGGAGCCGGAATGACGCCGGCCGCGCCGCCCCGGCGCCGCAGCTCGCTGCAGCTGAATCTGCTGGCCTGGGTGCTGGCGGCGCTGGCGCTGGTCTGGGGCAGCTTTGTGGTCTGGGGCTACCAGACCGGCGTGCAGGAGGCCGACGAGCTGACCGACGGCCATCTGGCCAGCGTGGCCGCGCTGGTGCTGAACTGGCATGTGCAGGGCGATGTGCACCCGAGTCCGCCGACCGCGGTCAAGCCGCCGCCGGGCCTGCATGCCCACGACTACCAGGAGTCGCTGAGCGTGGTGCTGTGGCATGCGGACGGGCGGCTGATCGCGCGCAACGGCTTGGCGCCCCTGCCCGATTTCGGGATAGGGCAGGGCTTTGCCACGCTCAAGCTGGCGCCGCAGAGCACATGGCGCAGCTATACGCAGTGGAGCGCCGATCGCGCGGCCAAGGTCACGGTCATGATCGCTCTGCCCGAGCGCGACAGCCTGGCCGACGACATCGCCATGCAGATGATTGAGCCGGGCTTCTGGCTGCTGCCGGTGATCGTGATCGTGCTGGGCATTGCCATGCGCCGCGGCATGCAGCCGCTCAATCTGCTGTCCCAGCAGGTCGAGGCCCTGGATCTGAGCCGCGACCAGCGCATCTCCGACGCGCATGTGCCGCGCGAGCTGGCGCCCATGGTCACCTCCATCAACACCTTGCTGGACCGGCAGCAGGCCGCGCTGGAGCGCGAACGCAATCTGGCCAACGAGGTAGCCCACGAGCTGCGCACGCCGCTGGCCTCCATCGTGCTCCAGGCCCAGGCGCTGGAGTCCGCCCCGCACGGGCCCGGCGATGCGGTCGCCACGCGCCAGGCCTTGCAGCGCATAGGCCAGGACGCGCTGCACGCGGGCCATGTGCTGGACCAGTTGCTGGCCCTGGCCAGGGCCGGGCGCAGCCTGCCCGACGCGGCCTCGCTGCAGCCCGTGAACTGGGCCGCCGTGGCGCGCACCGTGGCGGCGGCCCAGGCCCAGAGCGCCTGGGCCCGGCAGGACACGCTGGGCGTGGATGCGCCCGAGGCCCTGTGGGTGCGCGGCAACGCGCTGCTGCTGGAGTCGGCCCTGCGCAATCTGGTGGAGAACGCGGTGCGCCACACGCCGGAGGGCACGCAGATCGAGGTGCAGGCGGGCCTGGATGCCGAGCAGGGCCTGGCCTGGGTTCAGGTCTGCGATGACGGACGGCGCGATGCCGCGGAACCGGCGCCCCCGCCGGCCGACAGCCTGCGCCTAGGCCATGAAATCGTGGCCCGCATCCTGCAGGCCCATGAGGGGCGCTTTGCGGCGGCCCGGGCACCGCAAGGCTTCACCACCTGCTATCGCATGGAAATACCGGTGGCCGGTTAAAATCTGCGGTTACTAAGCGGTTACCTCCGGGTGGCTGCTGGTTTTTCCCCAGGCCGCAGCGGCTTTGCACCCAGCGCAAGCCATGCATCGGCAGGGGCGTTGCCTCTCAAAACTTTGAACGGAACCCACCATGCCTCTTATCTCGATGCGCGAAATGCTCGACCATGCTGCAGAACACAGCTATGGCATTCCTGCCTTCAACGTCAACAACCTGGAACAGGTCCAGGCCGTGATGTCGGCGGCTGACGAAGTCGGTGCGCCCGTGATCCTGCAGGCCAGCGCCGGTGCCCGCAAATACGCCGGCGAGCCCTTCATCAAGCATCTGATCCAGGCTGCCGCCGAGATGTATCCCCACATCCCCCTGGTGATGCACCAGGACCACGGCACCACGCCCGAAATCTGCCAGGGCGCGCTGAACCTGGGCTTCGGCTCGGTGATGATGGACGGCTCGCTGATGAGCGACGGCAAGACGCCTTCGTCCTTCGACTACAACGTCGACGTGACCCAGAAGGTCGTGGCCATGGCCCACCAGATCGGCGCCACCGTGGAAGGTGAACTCGGTTGCCTGGGCAATCTGGAAACCGGTGATGCCGGCGAGGAAGACGGCATCGGCGCGGCCGGCAAGCTGGACCACAGCCAGATGCTGACCGACCCCGAGGAAGCCGCGGTGTTCGTCAAGGCCACACAGCTGGACGCGCTGGCCATCGCCATCGGCACCAGCCACGGCGCCTACAAGTTCTCGCGCAAGCCCACAGGCGACATCCTGGCGATTTCCCGCGTCAAGGAAATCCACGCCCGCATCCCCAACACCCATCTGGTGATGCACGGCTCCTCCTCCGTGCCCCAGGAACTGCTGGCCATCATCAACCAGTACGGCGGCAAGATGAAGGAAACCTACGGCGTGCCCGTGGAGGAAATCCAGGAAGCCATCAAGTACGGCGTGCGCAAGATCAATATCGACACCGATATCCGCCTGGCCATGACCGGCGCGGTGCGCAAGTTCCTGGCCGAGAACCCCGACAAGTTCGATGCCCGCGAATGGCTCAAGCCCGCGCGCGAAGCCGCCAAGCAGGTCTGCAAGGCTCGCTACATCGAGTTCGGCTGCGAAGGCCAGGGCGCCAAGATCAAGGGCTACAGCCTGGATCAGATGGCCAAGAAGTACGCTGCCGGCGATCTGGCCCAGCTGGTCAAGTAAGCCCTCTGCTAGGACTTACGCAAACAAGCCGGGCCGCCGAGGCGGATGCACCAGAGGCATTCCCATAGGGCAAACGTCTTGTCTGAACCTGATTTGCGTAAGTCGTATCTGTTTTGATAGCTGCCAGCGCTTGTCCATCAAGCGCTGCAGGCTGAAAACACTCAAAGCCCGTCAGGCCTGTGCCGACGGGCTTTTTGCTGCTCCGCGCTGCGCTCCTGTCGCCTAGGCAACTAGAGACTAGCCCTAGGGTTATTACAGTATCGAACGATCGTGCTTTTTATGAGAATAGTCTGATCAGACGATAAGACAGCGGAGACCAAAAGAATGAGTGACCGTCCTTGGCTGAGTGCCTATCCCGAGGGAGTTCCGGCCGATATCGATGCCTCGCAATACCCGTCGCTGGTGGCCTTGATGGAGGAAGCGTTCGCCAAGCATGCGAACAAGGTGGCCTATTCCTTCATGGGCAAGGAGCTGACCTTTGCCCAGGTCGATGCGCAAAGCAAGGTGTTCGCCGCCTATCTGCAGAGCCTGGGCCTGGAGCGCGGCGATCGCGTGGCGCTGATGATGCCCAATATGCCGCAGTACCCGGTGGCCGTGGCCGGCGTGCTGCGCGCGGGCTATGTGCTGGTCAACGTCAACCCGCTGTACACGGCGCGCGAGCTCGAGCACCAGCTCAAGGATTCGGGCGCCAAGGCCATAGTCATCATCGAGAACTTCGCCAAGACCCTGGAAGAGGGCATGCACGGCAGCGCCATCCAGCACATCGTGCTCTGCGCCATGGGCGACGAGCTGGGCCTGTTCAAGGGCTCCATCGTCAACTTCGTGGTGCGCTCGGTCAAGAAGATGGTGCCGGCCTTCAATCTGCCCGGCGCCGTGCGTTTCAACGAGGCTCTGGCCAGGGGGCGCGGCGCGAAATTCACGGCTCCGGCCATCAAGCCCGACGACATGGCCTTGCTGCAATACACGGGTGGCACCACGGGCGTGAGCAAGGGCGCGGTGCTGATGCACCGCAACATCATCGCCAACGTGCTGCAGTCCGAGGTCTGGAATGCCCCGGTCATGCAGAAGGTGCCGGGCGGCGAGCAGCCCACCAGCATCTGCGCGCTGCCGCTGTATCACATCTTCGCCTTCACGGTGAACATGATGCTGTCCATGCGCACGGGTGGCAAAACGGTGCTGATCCCGAATCCGCGCGATCTCAAGGCCACGCTCAAGGAGCTGTCCAGGCACCGCTTCCACAGTTTCCCGGCCGTGAACACGCTGTTCAACGGCCTGGCCAACCACCCCGATTTCAACACCGTGGACTGGTCGCATCTCAAGGTCTCCGTGGGCGGCGGCATGGCCGTGCAAAGCGCGGTGGCCGAGCTCTGGCTGAAGAAGACCGGCTGCCCGATCTGCGAAGGCTACGGCCTCTCGGAAACCAGCCCATCGGTCACCTGCAATCCCGTCACCACCACCGCTTACTCCGGCACCATCGGCGTTCCCCTGCCCAGCACCTATGTCAAGCTGGTGGGCAGCGACGGCCAGGACGTGACCGAGTTCGGCCAGTCCGGCGAAATCGCCGTGCTGGGCCCGCAGGTCATGGCCGGCTACTGGAACCGGCCCGACGAGACGGCCAAGAGCATGACGGCCGACGGCTATTTCCTTACCGGCGATATCGGCGTCATGGACGAGCGCGGCTACGTCAAGATCGTGGACCGTAAAAAGGACATGGTCATCGTCAGCGGCTTCAACGTCTATCCCAACGAGGTGGAGGACGTGGTCTCCAACTGCAGCGGCGTGCTCGAATGCGCGGTGGTCGGTGTGCCCGATGACAAATCGGGCGAGGCCATCAAGCTCATCATCGTCAAAAAAGATCCGTCGCTGACCGAGCAGGCCGTGCGCGACTACTGCCATGCCAATCTCACGGGCTACAAGCGCCCGCGCCACATCGTCTTCCGCACCGAGCTGCCCAAGACCCCCGTGGGCAAAATCCTGCGCCGGGAGCTGCGCGACGCCTGATTTCATCTTGTCTTCCAAGGCAATTTCACTGGGTGCTTAGGCACCCATTTTTTTTGCCCGGACCTGTCGCCTACGAGCTACTGCCTTCGCTATAAGGGACTTCCCGTACTTGTGGGCGGGTCCTTAGTCTTTCTATAATCGTTTCACCAAATGAACCATGTTTCATAGGAAAAACAAAAGCCAAGGCTTTTGCGATGTGTCAGCGCTTACAGGAGAGACCCATGACAGACTCCGCACAAAACACCCCCCGCAGCTGGGACCAGCCCGAGGGCGCCAGCTTTGAAGACTGGATGAACACGCGCATCGCGCGCTTTTCCACGCGCAAGTACGACTTCGACGCGCTGAAGTTCCAGGCCGATTTCGACCCCAAGTACCGCCGCGGCCAGATGCGCTACATAGGCACGGGCGGCACGGGCGTGGCTGCCGACAGCAACACCATCCCGTCGGAGAACTTCACCTTCTCCACCATGGTGATTCCGGCCGGCCATGAAGGCCCGTCCCATCTGCACACCGATGTCGAGGAAGTGTTCTTCGTGATGCGCGGCAAGCTCAAGCTGGTGCTGGAGAAGGACGGCCAGCGCTTCGAGACCATACTCACCGACCGCGACGTGGTTTCGGTGCCTCCGGGCGTGTACCGCGAAGAGATCAATGTCGGCGACGAGGATGCGCTGATGTGCGTGATGCTGGGCGCCAAGAAGCCCATCACCCCGACCTATCCGCCCGAGCACCCGCTGGCCAAGATCAAGCGCTGAGCTTCGCCATGAAGGACACGCTGTCCCTCAAGGAGCAGCAGCTGGAGGCCGGTTTCCCCGAGCGCCTGGTGCCGCTGCCCGATGGCTCCCGGGTCGCCTGGCGCGAGGCCGGCGATACGGCGGCCGAGTTCGCCGTCGTGCTGCTGCACGGCATCAGCTCGGGCGCGGCCTCGTGGCTGGATCTGGCGCTGGCGCTGGGCGACAAGGCGCGCGTGCTGGCCTGGGATGCCCCGGGCTATGGCGTATCCACGCCTCTGGCGCAGCCTACTCCCGGCGATGCCGACTATGCGCGGGCACTGGAGCAGTCCCTGCAAGCGCTGGGCGTGCGCCGCTGCCTTCTGGTCGGCCACTCGTTGGGGGCGTTGATGGCGGCCAGGCTGGCCGGCACGGCCTCTGGCCTAGTCGAGCAACTGGTGCTCATCAGCCCGGCGGGCGGCTATGGCGCGCCGGCCAAGGCCGAGCAGCAGGCCAAGGTGCGCCAGGGGCGTCTGGCTTCGCTGGCCGAGAAGGGCGTTGCCGGTCTGGCCGCCGTGATCGACCAGCGGCTGGTCTCGGACCAGGCGCCCGAGTCGGTGCGCGCATGGGTGCGCTGGAACACGGCCCGCATGCAGCCGCAGGGCTATGCGCAGGCGGTGGAACTGCTGTGCGGCAGCGATCTGGGGCAGGCGGCCGGCAAGCTGTCCATGCCGGTCCAGGTCTGGGTCGGAGAGCATGACGTGGTCACACCTCCTGCGGCCTGCAAGGCCTGGTCCGAACTGCTGGGCGCCGACTACGGTACGCTTGCGGCCGCCGGCCATGCCTCGCCCGTGGAACAACCCGTGGCGATCGCGCAGAAGCTGGCATCTTTGTTGAACCAAAGTACCCGCACTCCTACCTGCCGACAGCCATGAGCGATACCTCCGAGATTTCGACCAACGACAACGACCGTTACACCGTGCCCGCGCTGGAGCGCGGACTGCGTTTGCTGGCCTGCTTCGGCCCGGCGCAGCCCGTGTGGAGCGCGCCCGAGCTGGCGCGCTGCCTGCAGCTGCCGCGCTCCACGGTGTTCCGCATGTTGACCACGCTCGAAAACTCGGGGTATCTGCAGCGCAGCGGCACCGAATACCGGCTGGGCCTGGCCGTGCTCCGACTGGGCTACGACTATCTGTCGACCCAGCCGCTGGCACAGCTGGCCGAGCCGGTGCTGCAGGGCCTGTGCGATGCGCTGGGCATGACCAGCAATCTGGCGCTGCTTGACGGCACCTCGGTGGTCTATGTGGCGCGCATCGCGCCGCCCGGTGCCTTCCAGGGCGCCGTGCGCGTGGGTTCGCGCCTGCCGGCCCATGCCACGGTGCTGGGGCGGACCTTGCTGCAGGACATGGATGCGGCGCAGCTGCGCGAGCTGTTCGGCGGCGAGGAACTGCCGCAGTTCTCCGAAAGCACGCCGCGCCATGTCGAGGACCTGCTGCGCCTGCTGGCCCAGGACCGCGAGCGCGGCTACGCCATGGGCGAGGGCTTTTACG
>JAFAIY010000294.1 GCA_019236485.1 Comamonas sp.
GGTGGCGGCCTGCCCGTCAAGACCAATCTCGGGGCCGAAGACCAGGCCGCGGTGGAGCTGCTCTGCGGCCGCTACCGCTATACGGGCGGCGCGGGCCAGCTGCTGGCCCACTGGCTGCCGGAGCTGCTGCAGGTGAATCTGCTCGCCGGCGCGCCGCAGCAAGGCCTGCAGGCACTGGTGGACTGGCTGCGCAGCGAGGCCGCAGCACCGCCCCTGCCCGGCGCGCATGCGGTGATGGACGGGCTGGGCCAGGCCCTGCTGGGTCAGGCCTTGCGCGCGGCTCCGCAGATGCAGCTGCCCGCGGGTCTGCTGCCGCTGCTGGCCGATGCGCGGCTCGCGCCTTCGATACGCGCCGTGCTCGATGCTCCCGACAGCCACTGGACCATAGAGACTCTGGCCCGCACCGTGGCCATGTCGCGCGCCAGCTATGCGCGCCGTTTTCAGGCTCTGGCCGGCTGCGGTGTGGCCGAGTTCGTGCTGCGCCTGCGCATCATGCAGGCCTGTGCCTGGCTGGCTCAGAGCCGGCGCAGCGTGGCCGATGTGGCCGAGGCCGTGGGCTATGGCTCCGAAGCCGCTTTTGCCACGGCCTTCAAGCGCGTTCTGGGGCAGACGCCGGCGCGCTGGCGCCGGGCCCAGTTCAACGACGCCGATTAGCGCCCGGCCAAGCTGGGCCTGCCGGCGGCCTCAGCGCGCGAGCGGCCGCAAATCCCCGGCCGCCGCTGCACTATGTCAGCTGTATAAAAATACAGTTTTGCTTTCGGCTTCCATCTTGACCGCAGCTCCTGCCAGCGTAGCGCCGCACCGCTTTTACTATCTGCACAACTTCCAGCGCGCGCTGGACTGGTTGGGCCGGCGCTACGGCGATCTGCTGGACGAGGAAGAGGGCCGCTTTCTCACGCAGTTTGCTGGTCTGCCCCAGCCCGCGCAGGCGCTGCTGGTGCGCATGGTGATGCGCCGCGGCCCCTGGTTTCGCGCCAGCAAGCTGGTGTATGAGGAAATTCCGCATATCCAGGCGGCCGCGCTGCCGCTGCTGGCGCTGGGCTGGCTCAGCGCCGAGGCGCCCATGGCGCTTGCCGAGCTGTTTGACCTGCACACCAAGCCCGAGTTGCTGCAGATCCTGGACGGTGCACCCATACAGGCTTCCATGCGCAAGGCCGATATGCTGCTGGCGCTGGCCGATAGGGCCGAGCTGCTCCAGCCCTATGCGGCCTGGCACCCGCAGGCCAGCGAACCCGTCTGGCGCGTGATGGTGGGCGAGCTCTGCGAGCGCCTGCGCCTGATGCTCTTCGGCAATCTGCACCAGGACTGGTCGGAGTTTGTGCTGGCCGATCTGGGCATCTTCCGCTACGAGGCCGTGGCGCTGGACGCGGGTTCGCGCGCCTTCCAGAGCCGCGCCGACCTGGACTTCTATCTGGCCATGGCGGCCGGCCGCCGCGCTCTGGATGAAGGCGCGGATCCGGCGGCGCTGCTGCAGGAGCTTGTCGCAAGTGAAAGCCCCAACCCCTGGCTGGAGCAGCGCCGCGCCAAGCTTTTGCTGCGCCTGGGTCAGGCCGGCGAAAAAGCCCAGGACTGGCCGCTGGCCGCTCGGGCCTACACGGCCAGCCGCTACCCCGGCGCGCGCCACCGGCATATTCGCGTGCTGGAGCGCATGCAGCAGCTCGATCAGGCTCTGGCCCTTGCCCGGCAAGCGCAGGCTGCTCCTGAAAGCGAGGAGGAGCGGCAGCGCCTGGCGCGCATGCTGCCGCGCCTGCAGCGCAGCCTGGGGCTGGGCCGCGGCGCGCGTACCCCGGCGCTGGCTCCCGCCGTGGCCGCGTTGCGCAGCGATATCGAGCTGGATGCACCGCTTCGGCCCCAGGCCGTCGAATACGCGCTGCGCGAGCACTGGCATAGCGCCGACGCGCCCGTGTTCTATGTAGAGAACGCGCTCGTCAATTCGCTGTTCGGACTGCTGTGCTGGCCGGCCATCTTTGCACCGCTGCAGGGGGCCTTCTTCCACCCGTTCCAGAGCGGCCCGGCCGATCTGGGCTCACCCGATTTCGTGCCGCGTCGCCGGCAACTGTTCGACGCCTGTCTGGCCGAACTCGAGGACGGCAGCTACCGCGCCAGCATACGCCGCAACTTCGCGCAGAAGCAGGGCATCCAGTCGCCTTTTGTCTTCTGGGGTAGCTTGAGCGAAGAGCTGCTGGAGCTGGCGCTGGACTGCATTCCCGCGGCCCATCTGCAGCTGCTGTTCGAGCGCCTGCTGCACGATGTGAAGACCAACCGCACGGGCTTTCCCGATCTGGTGCGCTTCTGGCCCGCAAGGCCCGCGCCGGCCGCGCGCTACGAGCTGGTCGAAGTCAAGGCCCCGGGCGACAAGCTGCAGGACAACCAGATCCGCTGGCTCGCCTATTGCAGCGACCAGGGCATACCGGTGAGCGTCTGCCATGTGCAGTGGCGGGGCCCGGGGGATGAGGCCGCATGAAGCCGCAAGTGCTGGCCGCGACGCCTGCCATGCCTATGGTCGTGGCCGTCAGAGCCCTGTGCGAATTCACGGCCCGCGGCGGCGATCTGGACCTGCGCTTTACGCCTGCGCCCAGCGCTCTCGAAGGCATGGAGGGCCATGCTCTGGTGCAAAAGCGCCGCGGCAAAAGCTATGAGGCCGAGATTGCGCTCAGCGGCTGTTTCGAGGACCTGCTGGTGCGCGGCCGCGCCGACGGCTATGACCCGGAGCGCCAGCAGTTAGAGGAGATCAAGACCTATCGCGGGCAGCTGGACGGCGTGCGCCCCCATCACCGCATTCTGCACTGGGCCCAGGCCAAGATCTACGGCCATCTGTTGTGCCTGGAGCGCGGGCTGGAGCGGCTGAAGCTGGCTCTGGTCTATCTCGATATAGGCAGCCAGGAGGAGACGGTGCTGGTCGAGGAATATGCGGCCGCCGATCTGCAGGCGTTTTTCGAGCTGCAATGCGGCCGCTACCTGGGCTGGGCGCGGCTCGAGGCAGAGCACAGACGGCGGCGCGGCGCGGCACTCGCGGCGCTGCAGTTTCCCATGCCGTCTTTTCGCGCGGGACAGCGGGAGCTGGCCGTGGCCGTGTACCGCACGGCCAAGGCTCGGTCTGCGGCTCAAGCAGGACGCAACTGTTTGATGGCGCAGGCGCCCACGGGCATAGGCAAGACGCTGGCTACGATTTTTCCCATGCTCAAGGCCATGGCCGAACCTGCGCCAGGCCGGGAGCTAGACAAGCTGTTCTTTCTGACCGCCAAGGGAACGGGCCACGGGCTGGCCCTGCATGCGCTGGGCCAGCTCCAGGCCGCGCTCGCAGCGCAGACGACCGCCGAGCCGCTGCGCGTGCTGGACATGCAGGCGCGCGACAAGAGCTGCGAGCATCCCGACAAGGCCTGCCACGGCGACTCCTGCCCGCTGGCGCGCGGCTTTTTTGACCGCCTGGCCGCCGCACGGGCCGCGGCGCTGGAGCAGGCCGAGGCCTGGGATGCGCCCGGCCTGCGCAGCCTGGCGCTCGCCCATGGCATCTGCCCCTACTATCTGGCGCAGGAGCTGGCGCGCTGGGCCGATGTGGTGGTGGCCGACTACAACTACTACTACGACAGCGCCGCCATGCTTTACGCGCTGGCCCAGCAACAGGGCTGGCGCGTGGGCGTGCTGGTGGACGAGGCCCACAATCTGCTGGAGCGCGCCAGGCGCATGTATACCGCGCAGCTGTCGCAGTTCGATCTGGCGGCCGCCAGGCAGGGCGCGAGCGGCGGCGTGAAGAAGGCGCTGGCCGGCCTGCAGCGCCAGTGGAACGCGCTCAATCGGGAGCTGATCGATCAGCAGCATGGCGAGGGCGATGCCGTCACCTACCGAAGCTGGAGCGCCGTGCCACCGGCACTGCTGGCCGCCGTGCAGCGCGCCGTGGGGGCGATCGCCGAGCTGCAGGCCGACCAGCCTCTGCCTCCGGGCGACCCTTTGCTCGGCTTCTACTGGGAGCTGCTGCACTTCCAGGCCCTGGCCGATCAATTCGGGCCGCATGCGCTGTTCGATCTGCAGCTGGCCGCGGCGCGCAGATCGGCCAGGAATCCTGCGTCTACGCTGTGCATACGCAATGTGATTCCCGCGCCGCATCTGGTCGCGCGCCACGCGGCGGCCGAAGCCACGGCGCTGTTTTCGGGCACGCTGAGCCCGCCGGGCTTTTATCGCGATCTGCTGGGCCTGCCCGCGGACACGGCCTGGCTGGAGGTGGAGGCGCCGTTTGCCGCGCACCAGCTGCAGGTGCGCATTGCCGGCCATATCTCCACGCGCTGGCGCGACCGCGAGGCCTCGCTGGCCCCCATGGCCGATCTGGTGGCGCGCCAGTATGCGGACCGGCCAGGCAACTATCTGTGCTTTGTGAGCAGCTTCGACTATCTGCAGCGCTTGGCCGCCACCCTGCAGCGCCGGCACCCGCAGCTGCCGCTGTGGCAGCAGACCCCGGCCATGAACGAGGCGGGCCGCGCCGAGTTTCTGCAGCGCTTTGTCGAGGGCGGGCAGGGCATAGGCCTGGCCGTGCTGGGCGGCGCTTTTTCCGAAGGGGTGGACCTGCCGGGCACGCGTCTGATCGGGGCCTTCGTGGCCACGCTGGGCCTGCCCCAGCTGAATCCGGTGAACCAGGCCATGCAGCAGGCCATGGACGCCTACATGGGGGGCGGTCGCGGTTATGACTACACTTACCTCTACCCGGGCCTGCGCAAGGTGGTGCAGGCCGCGGGACGCGTGATCCGCACCGAGGACGACCGGGGTGTGGTGATCCTGATGGACGACCGCTTCCGGCGCGCGGAGGTCAGGGCTTTGCTGCCCGGGTGGTGGCAGCTGAATGCCCGTGATTCGGAGGAGCAGGCCGGAAACGCTCGCTGACGTTTCGCTTTGTAATCTGCGTCAACCCGCTTTCTGCAGCCTCGATACTCGGGGCCAAAGGAGAAAAGCCATGAGTTACAGCGACAGCCCTGCGGTGCAGGATCAAGCCCTGGAGGAAGACGGGGCTCTGGGCTGGGACGCGATCGACCGGGCGCTGGCAGCGGTCTACGGGGAGCAACAGGCGGCCCACTACGGCGCGCTGGTCAAGTTCCGCCTTGGCGGAACCGACCCGCTGGACGGCATCAGCGTCTATCGCAGCGAGCAGGGGCGCCCGCACTGGCACTATGTGACCTACGGATTCAGCGATCTGTACGGCAATCTGGACGACAGCCACGACGTCGCCGCGGGCAAGCCCAGCGGCTATGGCTTCGAGCTGACCTTCAGGCTGGCCCGCGGCGAGGACGAGCAGGAGCCGCCGAGCTGGCCGCTGAACTTTTTGCAAAATATCGCGCGATATGTGTTTCGCACCGGCAATGTGTTCGCGCCCGGCCACTGGATGACGGCCAACGGCCCGTTGCGCGCCGACGCCGATACGCAGCTCACCGAGATGGGCTTTGTGCGGGACCCGCTGCTGCCGTCTGTGCAAACGCCCTATGGCGAGCTGATGTTTCTGCAGCTTGTGGGTCTGACGGCCGATGAGTTGCGCGAGATCAGGCGCTGGAATGTGCAGGGTGCGCTGCAGGCCATGGAGCCGCATATGCCGCTGTGGATCGCCGACCTTGCGCGGCCCAGCCTGCATGATCTGCCCGATGTCCAGGCTGCGATAGATGCCGGAGCCGCCGACGAGGGCTCCAAGACCGGGGTGCTCTACAACGATGTGCTGGTGTTCAGGCAGCGCAAGCGCCTGCTGCGCAGCGCGCAGATCGTGGTGCGCCTGGGCAGCTTGGCCGTGCGCGACCTCAAGGCCATGCTGCCCGCGCGCCTGCCCCATGGGCGCACGCTGATTCTGGCCGGCGACGGCGCCACGCTGGAATTCAGGCCCGCGGGTGAGGGCCAGGGGGCGCAGCTGGACTGGCAAAACGGCCATGAACTCAGGCTGGGCCTCAGTGCCGCCCAGATGCAGGCCTGGGTGCGCTCCGTCAAGGGCCGCGAGGGCGAGTACACGGTGCCGGGGCTGGACGGCCTGGTCTGGAAGGTGCAGACCAGCGTCATCACCGACAACCTCGGCAATGTGACCGGCAAATACCAGGAGTGACGGCCATCGCCTGCCCGGCTTGCCGTGCTGGATGGACCAGCGCGCAATGCCGGAAGCAGGGCCGCGTCGCCGCGCGGCATGCCAGGCGCTTTCAGAGCATGCGATCGTCGGACAGCTTGCCCGGCAGCTGTGCCAGGCCCTTGGCAAACCAGCCTATGCGCTGGGTCTCGCGCACATCGAGCCGGGGCACATAGGGCTTGATGTCCAGCACCGGCGTCCATCCAGCATATCGTTGCCGCGAAACTGCAGCATGCAGCCGTCCACGCTCAGCAGCTCGATGATGGACAGGCCTATGCGGTTGGGCCGCGCGGGCGCACGGGTCGCAAACACGCCATGGCTGCGGTCATCCATAAAGGGCGTGACCTCGAGCTTTTCCTGGGCCTGATGCAGATGGGTGAGCACGATCAGGTACTGGAACTCCTGCACATCGCGCAGCCCCGGCACGAACGGCGCAAACACCTCGATCTGGCCCAGGTGCTGGTCGGCAGCCACCGTCTGTATGGGCATGCCCACCGTGCTTTTGAAGGGGCTGTGCACACGGCCTATGGCGCGCATGGCAATGGCTGAGGTCTCGGCAGTCGGCTGGTTCATGACGGAATTATCCCGCCTGCGCATATTCGCCCGTCCGCGCGCTTATGCAGCGGACCGGCTCCATGCCGCCAAATCGCTGCGCAGGCCTTTGTGTCTGCCGATAATGGCGGGCTGTGAGTGCGGCGCCGGTCGCCGGGAAAGAAGAGATGAACGATCTGAAAATTGTGCAATGCACGCACGAGCGCCATGCGGCCGCGATTCTGGAAATATTCAACGACGCCATCGTCAATTCCACGGCGCTCTACGACTACCGGCCGCGCACAGCGCAGAACATGGTGAGCTGGTTCGAGGCCAAGCGCGGCGGCAACTGGCCGGTCATTGGCATAGAGGACGAGCAGGGCCGGCTGCTGGGCTTTTGCAGCTGGGGCAGCTTCCGCGCCTATCCGGCCTATAAGTACACGGTCGAGCATTCGGTCTATGTCCACCCTCGGCACCGCGGCCGCGGGTTGGGCCTGCAGCTCATGGAGCTGCTGATCGCCGAAGCGCGCCGCCGCGGCGATGTGCATGTGATGGTCGGCGCCATCGATGCCGCCAACGAGGGCAGCATCGCTCTGCACCAGCGCCTGGGCTTCAAGCATGTGGGCAACATGCCCCAGGTCGGTTTCAAGTTCGGCCGCTGGCTGGATCTGGCCTTCTACCAGCTCACGCTGGAGACGCCGCTGCAGCCCGTGGACGGCTGATTGCAGAGCCTGCCCGGGCACGGATACATTCTGTGGCCGGAAATTTTCAAGCGCCTCTTGTGATCCCGCCGCGCCGCCGTAAATTGCAGGGCAGTTGTGTTGCCGGATTGGAGAGTCTGTGATGTGGAAGCTGGGTCGCCTGCTGACAAGGTTTCGCAAGGAGCTGCTGCTCGCCTGGGCCGTGCTGCGCGATCCGCGTGCGCCCAGAGCCGCCAAGCTGGTGACGCTGCTGGCGGCGCTGTATGTGATCAGCCCCATAGACTTTGTCCCCGATGCCATCCCCGTGCTTGGCTGGCTGGATGACGGACTGATAGGCTATTTGCTGCTGCAGCTGGCGTTCAGGTTTTTGCCCGCCGAGCTGCTGGCCTCGCTGCGCGACCGCGTGGACGGCCGCACGAGGGCGGCGCGCTGAGAAGCCGCGGGATTATGAAGTTGATAGCTGCCGGCGCTGAATTGGAAGCATTGGCAGCTGTTTTTATGTGAGAGGCTCAATCCCAGGCCGGCGCCAGGCCTTGGGGATCCACCTCACGGCCGTTGCGCTCCAGCCCCGCAATGTGCTCCATATCGTCTTCGTCCAGCCGCAGCTGCTGGGCCTTGAGGTTGGCCTCCAGGTTCTCGCGCCTGGTGGAGGAGGGGATCACCGCATAGCCTAGCTGCATAGCCCAGGCCAGCGCGACCTGGGCCACGCCGGCGCCGTGCTTTTGCGCAATTCCGGCCAGCACCGGGTCCTGAAGCACCTTGCCATAGGCCAGCGTCATATACGAGGTCAGCTGGATCTTCTGCTCCTTGAGAAATGCCGCCAGCTTGCGGTTTTGCAGATAGGGGCTGAGCTCGATCTGGTTGGTTGCGATCTGGCCCGGGCCCAGGACCGCAATAGCCTCCCGGGTCAGGGCGATATTGAAGTTGGAGATGCCTATCTGGCGCGTGAGCCCGCGGTCCCGGGCCTCGGCCAGGGCCTGCATGAACTCCTGGACGCTCACGCCGCTGCCGGGCGCGGGCCAATGGATCAGCGTCAGGTCCAGCTGTTCGGTGCCCAGCTTTTCTAGGCTTTGCTCCAGGCTGGGGATCAGCTTGGC
>JAFAIY010000470.1 GCA_019236485.1 Comamonas sp.
TTTCTAGACTGGCGCGATGTCGTTGATCGAGCTGGAGCATGTCGCCAAATCCTGGGGCGACACCACGGCCCTGCATGCCGTGAACCTGAGAATCGAACCGGGCTCGTTTTGTGTGCTGCTAGGCCCTTCGGGCTGCGGCAAATCCACCACCTTGCGCATGATCGCCGGCCTTGATGTGCCGACTTCGGGCGCTGTGCGCATAGATGGGCGCGATGTCACCCATCTGCCGCCGGCCGAGCGCGGCATTGCCATGGTGTTCCAGAACTATGCGCTGTTTCCGCATCTGAGCGTGGCCGACAACATCCAGTTCGGCCTGCGGGTGCGCAAGCTGCCCAGGGCCGAATGCCAGCGCCGTCTGCAGCAGGTGGCCGAGCTGCTGGGCCTGGAGGCGCTGCTGGAGCGCCGGCCGGGCCAGCTCTCGGGCGGCCAGCAGCAGCGCGTGGCCCTGGGCCGTGCTCTGGTGGCCCAGGCCAAGGTCTGCCTGATGGACGAGCCGCTGTCCAACCTCGATGCGCAGCTGCGCCAGGAAATGCGTGCCGAGCTGCGCGAGCTGCAGCAGCGCCTGGGTCTGACCGTGGTCTATGTGACCCATGACCAGGCCGAGGCCATGAGCATGGCCGACCAGGTGGTGCTGCTGAACAAGGGGCGTGTGGAGCAAAGCGCACAGCCGCGCGAAATCTATGCGCGGCCGGCCACCATGTTTGCGGCGCGCTTCATAGGTACGCCGGCCATGAATCTGGTGGCTCTGCAAGGGGCTTGCATTGCGGGCAGCGACTGCGCCGTGGCTCCCGCCCTGGTGCCGGGCAGCGCCTATCCGCAATCGCTGGGCGTGCGGCCCGAGCTGATCTCCATCGCTGCCGATGCACCTGGCGTGGCCGCCCTGGTGCAGGGCTTCGAGTATCTGGGCGCCGATCTGGTGCTGCGCTGCCAGGTGGGCAGCGAGCTGCTGACGGTGCGCACGGCGGGCAACAGCCATGCGGATCTGCGGCCGGGCCAGAGCGTTTTCCTGAGCTGGCCACAGTCCGAGACGCACTGGTTCGACGCCCAGGGCCTGCGCATCCGTCTGCCGGCCCAGGCCGTGGACACCGACCCGCTGCTGTTTGCCGCGGCCTGAGCCGCGCCGCCGGCCGTGGGGCCGGCTTCACATCCAGGTATTTTGTTTCCGCAGTCTTTGAGGAGGAGTTTCCATGCGTCGTCACACCTTTATCCATGGCCTGATTGCAGGTGCTGCCGCTTCGGCCAGCCTGGGCTTTGCGGGCCTGGCCCAGGCCCAGACCCCGCTGGAAGTGCCGTTCTACTACCCCGTGGCCGTGGGCGGCCCCATCACCAAGGTGATAGACGGGTATGCGGCCGAATTCAACAAGGCCCATCCCCAGTACAAGCTCACGCCGATTTACGCGGGCACCTACCAGGAGACCATAGTCAAGGCGCTGACGGCCCACAAGGCCGGCAAGGCGCCTGCGACCTCGGTGCTGCTGTCCACCGATATGTTCACGCTGATGGACGAGGATGCGATCGCGCCCATAGACGACTTCGTGAAGACCGATGCCGACAAGGCCTGGCTCAAGGGCTTCTACCCGGCCTTCATGGCCAACAGCCAGGCGGGCGGCAAGACCTGGGGCATACCGTTCCAGCGCTCCACCGTGGTCATGTACTACAACAAGCAGGCTTTCAAGGAAGCCGGCCTGGACCCGAGCCAGCCTCCCCAGAACTGGAAGGAGCTCAAGGCAGCCGCGCACAAGCTGACCAAGAAGGACGCCAGCGGCAAGGTCGTGCAGTACGGCATCCAGATCCCGTCCACGGGCTTCGCCTACTGGATGCTGCAGACGCTGACCACCCCCAACGACGTGCTGCTGGCCAACGAGGCCGGCACCAAGGTCACGCTGAACCATCCCAAGGTCGTCGAAGCGCTGGACTTCTGGGTCAGCCTGGTCAAGGAAGGCGTGCATCCGGCCGGCGTGGTGGAGTGGGGCACCACGCCCAAGGACTTCATGGAAAAAAAGGCCGCCATCATCGTCACCACGACCGGCAATCTGACCAATATCAAGGCCAATGCCAAGTTCGATTTCGGCGTGGGCCAGATCGCCGGCAATATCCGCAAGGGCTCGCCGACCGGCGGCGGCAATTTCTACATCTTCAAGAAGGCATCCAGGGAGCAGCAGCAGGCCGCCTTCGAGTTCGCCAAATGGATCACCCAGCCCGAGCATGCCGCGCAGTGGAGCATGGACAGCGGCTATGTGGCCGTCTCGCCCGCAGCCTACGAGACGCCCGTGCTCAAGAAGTACGGCCAGGAATTCCCCCAGGCCCTGGTGGCACGCGACCAGCTGCCGGTGTCGGTGGCCGAGTACTCCACGCATGAGAACCAGCGCGTGACCAAGGTGCTCAACGACGCCATCCAGGCGGCCCTCAACGGCAGCAAGACCCCGGCCCAGGCCATGGAAGAGGCGCAGAAGGAATCCGACCGCATCCTGCGCCGCTACAAATAATGAGCGCCACAGCGACCGATAGCGGGCAGGGCGGCCTGCGGCCCGCGGCAGGGGCCCTGGCCGCCGCTGCGGCCCGCCGGGAGACCGTCCATGCCTGGCTGCTGCTGTTGCCCGCCCTGCTGCTGCTGCTGAGC
>JAFAIY010000568.1 GCA_019236485.1 Comamonas sp.
TAGCTGACCACGCGGTGCACCTCGTCGTCGGACACAAACGCGCCATGCACGCGGATCGGCAGACCCGTGCCGCTGGCCATGTAGAGCATGTCGCCCATGCCCAGCAGCGACTCGGCCCCCATCTGGTCGAGCACGGTACGGCTGTCGATCTTGCTCGACACCTGGAAGGCGATGCGCGTCGGGATATTGGCCTTGATCAGGCCCGTGATCACGTCCACGCTGGGGCGCTGGGTGGCCAGAATCAGGTGGATGCCGGCCGCGCGCGCCTTCTGCGCCAGGCGCGCGATCAGCTCCTCGATCTTCTTGCCGACGACCATCATCAGGTCGGCCAGCTCGTCAATCACGATCACAATATGCGGCAGGTGTTGCAGCGGCTCGGGGTCCTCGGGCGTGAGGCTGAAGGGATTCGGAATCGATTCCTCGCGCGCCCTGGCCTCGTCGATCTTGGTGTTGTAGCCCGCCAGATTGCGCACGCCCAGCTTGCTCATGAGCTTGTAGCGGCGCTCCATCTCGGCCACGCACCAGTTCAGGCCGTTGGCGGCCTGCTTCATATCGGTGACCACGGGGCACAGCAGGTGGGGAATGCCTTCGTAGACCGACATTTCCAGCATCTTGGGGTCGATCATCAGCAGGCGCACATCGCGGGCCTCGGCCTTGTAGAGCAGAGACAGGATCATGGCGTTGATACCCACGGACTTGCCCGAGCCCGTGGTGCCGGCCACCAGCACGTGCGGCATCTTGGCCAGGTCGGCGACCACGGGGTTGCCCACGATGTCTTTGCCCAGGCCCATGGTCAGCATGCTCTTGGCATCGTGATAGACCTGGGAGCCCAGCACCTCTGACAGGCGGATGGACTGGCGCTTGGCATTGGGCAGCTCCAGCGCCATGAAATTCTTGCCGGGGATAGTCTCGATCACGCGTATCGATACCAGGGACAGCGAACGCGCCAGGTCCTTGGCCAGGTTCACGATCTGCGAACCCTTGACGCCCGTGGCGGGCTCGATCTCGTAGCGCGTGATCACGGGGCCGGGCATGGCCGCGACCACGCGCACCTCCACGCCGAAGTCCTTGAGGCGCTTCTCGATCAACCGGCTGGTCATCTCCAGCGTTTCGGCGGAGACGGACTCCTGGCGCTGCTGGGCCGCATCGAGCAGATCCACCTGCGGCAGCTTGCTGTCGGGATGGTCGGTGAACAGCGGCTGCTGGCGCTCCTTGACCACGCGGGCGCTGGGCTGGGCCGCCTCCTGCAGCACCGGCTCTATGATCTGCACGGGCTGATGCACGGGCGCGCTGATCTCGCCTTCGGTTCGGTCGAACACCACCTCCTCACGCTCGCGCGCGGCTTTTTTGCCCACGGACACGTCCTTGGCAATCTCGCGGCGCTCGCGGCCGAACTGCACCAGACCGTCCAGGCGCGCGCCCAGGCCTTCGGCCAGCCGGCCCCAGGAAAAGCCGAACACCATGGCCGCGCCCAGCACGAACAGGCAGATGCCGATCAGGCCCGAGCCCGCAAATCCCAGCCATTTGAGGCTGTGAAAACCCATCATGTAGCCGAACACGCCGCCCGCGGGGCCGGGCAGCAGGCTCTCGAAGCGGTACAGGCGCGTCCACTCCAACGCACAGCTGGAGGCCATAAGCACGGCCAGACCGCCCCAGAACAGAAAGCGGCGGCGCCACAGCGGCATCAGTGCCAGCGGAGAGCCGTCCTTGCCCACCCCGCCGCGCATCCAGCGCAGCAGCGAGCTGCCCCAGGACTGCACGGCGGCCAGCGCCAGCCACCAGACGGACATGCCGAAGCCGAAGTAGCAGGCGTCGGCCAGCCAGGCCCCCACGCGCCCCATCCAGTTGTGCACGAACGGCTTTTGCCCGGCTCCCGAAGTGGACCAGGCCGCATCCTGCGGGGAATAGGTGAACATGGCCGTGAGCCAGAAAACCAGGGCCAGCAGGCCGATCAGCAACAGAACTTCCTGGCTGAAACGAATCACACCATAGCGCGGCGCAGCGGGCCGGGATTTCGATTTGCCGGAAGAAGACGCGTTCGAAGCGTTCAATGTATATGTCATACGCAGGCGCAAGCTTACCTTAGCCCCTTGTCCAAGCAGTGCATTAGGCCAAGACGATCCGCCAGCGTAATGCAAGCACATGCAACAAAACCGTCACAGGCCAAGCGTAACCGCTGCACCGCCATCATTTTTGACAATTTCGGTGATTTAAAACGGCTGCGGGCGCAGGCCTTGATCAGCAGCGATACTCCCATATCTGTTCAATGTTTTCATGACTGCGCGCCGGTTGTCGGCCTGCGTTTTTTATCAGAGTCACGCTTCATGTCCTCCACCCAACACGCACAAGTTCTCATCCTGGGCTCTGGCCCTGCCGGCTACACCGCTGCCGTGTATGCCGCACGCGCCAACCTCAAGCCTCTGCTCGTCACCGGCATGGCCCAGGGCGGCCAGCTAATGACCACCACCGAAGTCGACAACTGGCCGGCCGATGTCAACGGCGTGCAAGGGCCCGAGCTGATGCAGCGTTTTCTGGAGCATGCCGAGCGCTTCAATACCCAGATCGTGTTCGACCATATCAGCAAGGTCGATTTCTCCAAGCGCCCCTTCACGCTGACCGGCGACAACGGCACTTACACCTGCGACTCGCTGATCATCGCCACGGGCGCTTCGGCCAAGTATCTGGGCCTGCCCTCCGAAGAATCCTTCATGGGCCGCGGCGTGTCGGCCTGCGCGACCTGCGACGGCTTCTTCTACCGCGAGCAGCCGGTGTGCGTGATCGGCGGCGGCAACACTGCCGTCGAGGAAGCGCTGTACCTGTCCAATATCGCCAGCAAGGTCACCCTGGTGCACCGCCGCGACAAGTTCAAGGCCGAGCCCATCCTGGTGGACAAGCTGATGGAAAAGGTCAAGGAAGGCAAGATCGAGCTCAAGACCCATTTCACGCTGGACGAGGTGCTGGGCGACCAGAGCGGCGTGAACGGCATCCGCATCAAGAGCACGCAGGACGGCCATACCGAGGAAATTGCCCTGCAAGGCGCCTTCATCGCCATCGGCCACCACCCGAATACCGACATCTTCCAGGGCCAGCTGGAGATGGAGAACGGCTACATCATCACCCAGGGCGGCCTCAAGGGCTTCGCCACCCAGACCAGCGTACCCGGCATCTTTGCCGCCGGCGACGTGCAGGACCATGTCTACCGCCAGGCCATCACCAGCGCCGGCACGGGCTGCATGGCCGCGCTGGACGCCCAGCGCTTCCTCGAGCAACAAGCCTGAGCCCGGCGCGTACGCGCCAAAAGCCCCTGGGGGCGGCCAGTTTTGACCGGCCCCAGGGGCTTTTTGCAAAAACGCTATAATTGCCGACTTTGCTGGATTCTAGGTAGTACAAGACAGCCGCTGCAAAGCGCTTTGTGCCGTCGGGACTCCGCAATCGGGCTACCGCCACCCATTACAAACTGGCGAGGTGAGGTTGTCGGCACACCCTGTGCATAGCAGGGCTCCAGAGCCGGCGGCCGATTCAACTATCGGAGTGTCCCAATGGCACGCGTATGTGAAGTTACGGGCAAGAAGCCCATGGTGGGCAACAATGTTTCCCACGCCAACAACAAGACCAAGCGTCGTTTTCTCCCCAACCTGCAATACCGTCGCTTCTGGGTGGAAACCGAGAACCGTTGGGTGCGCCTGCGCGTCTCCAGCGCTGCTCTGCGCCTGATCGACAAGAACGGTATCGACTCCGTGCTCGCAGACATGCGCGCTCGTGGCCAAGCTTAATTTCCTAAAGGAGAAACACCATGGCTTCTAAAGGCGGACGCGAAAAGATCAAGCTGGAATCCACTGCTGGTACCGGCCACTTCTACACCACGACCAAGAACAAAAAGACAATGCCTGAAAAGATGTTGATCTCGAAGTTCGACCCCAAGGCTCGCAAGCACGTCGAGTACAAGGAAGTGAAGCTGAAGTAATTCAGCCTCGCTAGAAAAAACCGCCGCACGCAAGTGCCGGCGGTTTTTTTATGCCTGTTTCACGCACGGCTTCAGCCGCGCGGGCTCTGGCCCAGCTGTTGGCAGGCCATGGCGCCCAAGTCCCGCATCGCCTGCTCCAGCAATCCATCCATGGGATGGGTGCAGGCCAGGCGCATGCAGTGCTCGTAGCGGCCCGAATTGGAGAACATGCTGCCCGGCGCAATGCGTATGCCGCGCTCCAGCGCCGCGCCGAACAGCTTGGAAGTGGACATTTCCGACAGGAACTCCAGCCATAGGCATAGCCCGCCCGCGGGCAGGCTCATGCGCGTGCCCAGGGGAAAGTGCCGCGCCACCAGCGCCGCCATGGCTTCGCGCTGCTTCTTGAGCCGCTGCCTGAGCTTTTCCAGGCTGCGCTGATGCGTGGGCGACCCCAAAACCTCGGCCACCACCAGCTGCCCCAGGGTCTGGGTGTTGCGGCTTTGTGCGAACTTGAGCATCTGCACCCGGCCATGCCACTGGCCGGCATTCATCCAGCCCTGGCGCAGGCCCGGCGCCAAGCTTTTGTTGAAAGCCTGGCAGTAGATCACATGACCGGAGACACTGTCCCAGGCCTTGAGCGGCCTGGTGGCCGACTGCCCTTCCACGAACAGGCCGTAGGAGTCATCTTCTATCAACGCCGCGCCATGGGCCGCACACAGCGCCACCAGCCTGGCCTTGTGCTCGTCGGGCATGCGCGCGCCCAGCGGCATCTGCAGCTCGGGCACGACGACCACGGCCTTGAGCCGCGGCTGGGTCTGGAAGGCCAGCTCCAGCGCCTCTATCGACATGCCGGTGCGCGGGCTGCAGGGAATCTCCAGGGTCTGCAGCTGCAGCGACTCCACGACCTGCAGCAGCCCGTAATAGGTGGGCGACTCCACGGCCACCATGTCTCCGGGCGAGGCCACGGCCGCCAGCGCCAGGCTCACGCCTTCGGAATTGCCGGTCGTGGCCAGCACATCGGTAGGCGCCACGCGTATGCCCGTGGCCAGGGCATGGCGCGCCATGGCCTGCTGGAACACGGGATGGTTGCCCTGGTTGGCCAGCAGCGAGCGCCCTTGCGACAGCAGGGTCGGGTGCTCGCGCAGCAGGCGCGTGACGGTCTTGTTCAGATAGTGGTGGTCGAACAGCGCGGCCGGCGGCGTGCAGCC
>JAFAIY010000670.1 GCA_019236485.1 Comamonas sp.
GCCTGCAGGCGAGTTCGCCGGCGAGTTTGTGGGCCAAGGCGTGGCTACGGGCTATTGGGATGCGAAGAATGCCGCTCTGGAGGCGTTCTCGTCCATTGGGCAGAGCGGCGCCATGTTCGCTGGGCAGAAAGCCTATCAGCGTGCAACGAGGCCCGCGGGTGCCGGTGCTGCCGATCAGGTGCAGGTTGAACAGCAGGCCCTACAGGGTGCGGAAGGGGCTCAGGACGCAGCCCCTCTGCAGCTCGGCAACGAGCCTCCGGGCAAGCTGTATGTGTTCCCCGACGGCACCGTGGGCCGCACTGGCGAGGTGGAGAGCTATCTGGCCAGCCTGCCCGAGGAGCAGCGCGCCGACGCTCGCGCGCGCCTCATGGGCCAGAGCTACACCGAGGTGAACGATCCCCAGGCCCAGCAGGCCCGCCGCTGGTGGGAGAACTATGGCGACGGCGCGCAGCCGGCACAGAGCCCGGACTATCTGGCCGAAGTGCAGCAGGCTGTGCGCAGCGGTACGCCCTTCAGCACCCAGCAGACCGTGGACACGGTGCGCAACGCCATGGAGGACGCCTGGCTGGCGCAGAACGTAGGGGCCGAGGCCGCAGCACCTGGTGCACCGACACAGGCGTCGGACGCCATGGGCGCCCAGCTGCAGACCGAGTTCGACCAGGCCGGCGGCGATGCTGCGGTGGCAGCCGTGGATGCCCGCGTGCGCACGGGCCGCATTCTCTCCGGCCTGCAGAACCTGCTAGACGCCGGCGCCGACAACACCGTCCAAGTGCTGGGCGGCCTGAATGAAGGCCTGAGCCGCATCAACGAGCAGCCGCTGGACCAGGAAGAGACGGGCCGGGTACGCCGCATCGTGGATGCCTATATGGGATTCCGCGGCGTCGGCGAGCCTGCCGCGCTACCGGCCGATCGCACGGCCCCGGCTGTCGATCCGTTCGCCGACAACGGCGCCATGGAGTCGCAGATTCCCGTGCGGCCCACTGTTGCGCCATCTGTGCGCCTGGGCTTGAACCCTGCGGCCGGCCCGCTTTCCCGTGGCGCCGCCATGGCCGTGGATGCCGGGTTTGCAGCTGGCGCGCCAATGCAGGAGGTCACCCATGCCGAAAGTCCCCAGGCATCAGCTGCCGGCATGGCCGCCGCGGCAGCCCATCCCACAACCGGACCCGGCCCCTTGGAAGCCGCTGGGCCTGACATTTCCCAATCGACCGGAGTAAATCTTGCCCCTCAAGCCGATCAAGCCCAGCAAGCAGGCGCGCAACCTTCGCAGGCAACAGGAGCGCCGCGCGCGCCGGCTGCTGGTCCTGCAACTGCGCAGGAGCTGACCCATGGCACCGCCCAGACTGCGAACGATGGAAATCAAGGAAGCCAGGCGCAAGCGCCGCAAGCTCAAGCGCAAGCAGCTACTGAACCAGTAGCGGATCGCCCGGAAAACTGGCGTACCAGCATGCTGCGCGCCGGTCCGGTGGCCAAGGGGCTGGGCATTGATCCGAAGGGCAAGCGCCTGGTCCAGCTCGTGGCGGAGATCGATGCGGCCGATGCGGCCCGCACTGGCCAGCAGCAGGCCGGTGGCGCAGATCTTTCGGCTGGCCAGATCAACCGGGAATGGAGCGCCTTCGCGCCGGAGACCGGCACCTTGGGTGTGCCGCGGGCGCAAATGCCCCAGATCCGGGCTGCGCATCGTGGCGCGCTGGTCAACTTCCTGAAGGCACGCGGCATTGACAGCAAGGCCGCGGTAGTGCCTGCTAACGACCTCAAGCCCACGCAGGCCGAGTTTTCGCCTGCCAAGGTGGAGCAGGCACGCCAGTACCAGGGCGGCGATCGCTCCATCCTGGTTTCGTCCGACGGCTATGTGGTGGACGGCCATCACCAGTGGCTGGCCAAGCGGGCCAATGGGCAGCCCGTCAACGTGATTCGTTTGAATGCCCCAATCCGGGAAGTACTCGCCCAGGTGGCTGAGTTTCCCAGCACTCAAACTTCGAACGGTGCAACTTCTCCCCAACAGTCGCAGCTCCAGTCCAAAGAGCCGGCGTCTGCTGCTATCAATTCTGAAAAAGGAATCGCCCATGCAGAGCCCACACCCGCACCTGATCTACGGCCTGGAGCGGAACGCGCACCAAGCGCTGGCCCTGCTGCAGCAGATGGGCGAGGTCAGCCGACAGGACGCGCGCCTGATGCGCAGCCTGATGGCGGTCGACCAGGGCGACGGGAGCCGGCTGCCGGAGCATCTGGTGCCGCTGTGCCTGAAGCTGTACCTGTTGGAGGTGGCTCCGGCCAATCGAATTCCGGTGTAGGCCGGGCCCCGGGCCGTGAGGTTTCGCGCGAGATCGGCCGGCACAGGGAAGGCTTGAGTGAGTTCCGCGCCAACCAGGTGCGCGCTGAGCTGGCGCGTCGCAATCCCGGAGTGACGTACACCGTGGAAGAGGACGCGGGTCTCAAGAACGGATATGCCGTTGTCGGACGCGAGCGGGCGGCTGCCGAAATGCAGATGAGCAGGGAGATGCCGGCCGAGCTGGCCCAGGCCCTGCAGGCGCTGCGCCCGCCGCGCGCCGCGGCGACGGTCGACTCGGTGCGCTCCGCTGTACGTTCCCTGGTCAGCGGCGGCGCGCTGCTGCCCAACCGCCTCGGGCGCGTAGTGGTGGCCACCTCCGACGAGATTCGCGCGCAGTGGGAGCCGCTTATCGGCCCAGTGGCCATGGGCTCGGAGGCAGAGGGCAAGGCCCAAGGTTTCTACGACCCGCAGACCAAGACGGTGTTTCTGATCGCTGACCACATTCAGGCCGGCGACGAGCTCGGCGTGGTGGCCCATGAGCTGATGCACAAACATGGTCAGGCCGTGTTGGGTGAGGAGGGCTGGAATCGGCTGCATGACGCGATCGAGGCTTGGTCCGGAGCGGCCGAAGGCAGCATGGAGCGACGGGTGTACGACGAAGCCGCGGCGCGCGTGCGCGAATCCCGGCCCGCCGGCGCCGAAGCACAGGGCTATTCCTCGCAGGAGCTGTTTCCCTATGCCGTCCAGGTGGCGCTCGAGCTGGGTGTGCGCCCCAATGCGCTGGCGCCCCAGGGAACCGTGGCCCAATGGCTGGGCCAGGTCAAGGCCATGCTGCGCCAGGTCTGGCAAAAGATCGCTGGCGGCAAGGCCGACTTCAATTCCCTGGATCTGGTGAACCTGGCATTTGGCATTGCCCAGCGGGAGAACCCGGCACATGCTGGTGAGCTTGACAGTGCTATTGCACCTATGCGCTCTGCTACAAACTTCCTGCAGGCACGGCAGGCCGTAAAGGAGTTTCAAGGCAAGCCGCTGATCAATGCTGTCACAGGGATGCAAGCTGTTGTGTCTCGCAAGACTCTGGACAAGATGCTCAGCTCAAAGGCTGTTTCCAAGTCGGTAAGCGGCACAGCCCATGCGACGGCAGTGGCCAATGTAGACCGGCTGTTTGAGCAGGCTATCTGGGGATGGAGCAAGCCTGATCGGAACGCTGACATGCACCTCAGTGCGATTCACCGTTTCTTTGCACCAATGGTCTACGAAGGCAAGCAATTACTGGTGAAGCTGACCGTAAAGGAAGTGCAGCTTGCTGGACAAACCAATCCGCTCTACACAGTGGAGGCTGTTCATCTGAATGAACAAAATCCCGGTAAGCAGTGGGTGGAGCAGGCGATGCAAGAGGATGGGCTGAGCCCGGAAAAAGAAAATCCCCTGCAGCGGGAGTGGGCCGAACAGAATGCCAGCGAAGCTGACCCTTATTTGACCCTCACGCAGCCCCACGGTGTAACCCCGGGCCGCTCTGCAGAGGACGTACGCAGTTTAGCGCAAGCGGTTGAGCGGAGCAATTCTGCCCAGGCCACAAATGAAAATCTCCCGAACCGCCGAGTTTCCAGGGCTGGTGCTGAAGCACCCGGGCGGTCTGGCTCAAACGATTCAGGAGAAGGAGCCACTGTACAGGTGGCCCAGGCCGGCGGCAAGGCGGAGCCTCAAGGTCCGATGTATAGCCGCGCGGCCGCCTCGCCAGCTGGTGATGGCTACACGGCTGCCCAGCAGCGCGCGGCCGAGCGGGTTTTCGGCATCCAGACGAAGGAGACGCTGGTCGACCGGGCCAAGGCCATGCGCCACAACTTGGGCACCAAGCTGCGCCAGGGCCTGGTCGACCAGTTTGCCCCCATCAAGGAAGTCAGCGAGAAGGCCTATATCCTGGCCCGGCTGTCCAAGGGCAGCGACGGCGCGGTCGAGGCGGCCTTGCTCTACGGCAAGCCCTTCCTGCGCGACGGCGTGGCCGACGTAGATGTGAAGGACGGCGGCTTTGCCAAGGTACTGGCCAGCCTCAAGGGCGAGGACACGCGCTTTTTCCAGTGGGTGGCCGCCCAGCGCGCGGAGCGCCTGAAGGCCGAAGGCAAGGAGAACTTGCTGACGGACCAGGACATCACGGCGCTCAAGAGCCTGAACGCCGGCAAGTTTGCCGACGGCAGCCCGCGCATGCCGGCCTATGCGGCGGCGCTGCGCGAGCTCAACGCCTTCAACGAGGCCAGCCTGAAGGTGGCACTGGATTCCGGGCTGATCGACCAGGCCGCCTACGATCTGATGAAGGACCAGCCCTATGTGCCGTTCTACCGCCTGATGGAAGAAGAGGGCGGTATGCGCGGCCCGCGCTTCAGCTCCGGGCTGGTAAACCAGCAGGCTTGGAAGAAGCTCAAGGGCGGCACGCAACAGCTCAACGCCGACCTGCTGCAGAACACGCTGCTGAACTGGAGCCACCTCTATGCCGCTGCAGCGCGCAACCGGGCTTCTCTGGAGACTATGGCCGCTGCCGACAAGATGGGCATTGCCTACAAGGTGCCGGCCGACACCAAGGGCTCGGTGAAGGTGATGCGCGACGGCGTGGCCGAACACTGGGCAGTAGAGGATCCGTATCTGCTGGATGCGATCTCGGCCATGAGCTACGCGCCCGGCGGCGTCGTCAAGGCCATGGCCCCGTTCAAGCGCCTGCTGACCTTCGGCGTGACGGTGAATCCCACCTTCAAGATCCGCAACCTGATTCGGGACACGCTCTCCGCCATGGCCCAGGGCGATCTGAGCTACAACCCGCTGGAGAACCTGGCCAAGGGCTGGAAGGCCAGCGGCAAGAACACCCAGACCTATGCCTCAATGCTGGCCAGCGGCGGCATCATCAAGTTCGGCACGCAGGAGAATACCGACCGCGTGCGGGCGCAAATCGAGCGCCTGGGCGGCGAGATGCTGGACAAGAGCGGGTTCGACAAGCTCAAGGGCCAGATGAAATCCCTGTGGGAGGTCTACGAGGAATTTGGCGACCGCACCGAGAACCTGAACCGGGCCGCGCTGTACGAACGCCTGATCGCCAAGGGGCACGGCCATGCCGAAGCGGCCTTCATGGCGCGCGACCTGATGGACTTCAGCATGTCCGGCAAATGGGAGACGGTGCGCTTCCTGACCCAGACCGTGCCATTCCTGAATGCCCGCCTGCAGGGGCTGTACAAGCTGGGCCGGGCTGCCAAGGAGGATCCGCGGCGCTTCGCCGCCATGGCCGGCGCCGTGTCGCTGGCCAGCCTGGGCCTGCTGGCTGCCTACTCCGACGACGAAGACTGGAAGAAGCGCGAGGACTGGGACCGCGACAACTTCTGGTGGTTCAAGGTCGGCGACAAGGCCTTCCGCATTCCCAAGCCTTTCGAAGTGGGCGCTATCGGCACCGTGGCCGAGCGCACTGCCGAGCTGATGCTGAGCGAGGAGATGACGGGCAAGCGCTTCGGGCAGCGCATCAGCGACATGGTGTTCAACACCTTCGCCATGGACCCGACGCCCCAGTTCATCAAGCCCTTCATCGACGTGTATGCGAACAAGGACAGCTTCAGCGGGAGGCCCATCGAGGGCATGGCTGACGAGCGGCTGCGCCCGCAGGACCGCTACAACGAGCGCACGTCGGAGATTGCCCGCATGCTCGGCTCCTGGGGCCTGCCGGATCCCGTGCGCCTGGCCAAGGGGGAGTACTCAGGCCTGAGCCCCAAACAGATCGACTTCCTGTTGCGCGGCTATTTCGGCTGGCTGGCCACGGTCAGCACCACGGCCAGCGACACCATGGTGCGGCCGATGCTCGATCGCGGCGAGCGGCCGGCGCTGCGTCTGCGCGATACCTTCCTGGCCGGCAACTTTGTGGAGACGCTACCCACCGGCTCCAGCCGCTACGTCACTGCGATGTACGAGCAGGCCAAGGACGTGGAGCAGGCCTGGGCCTCCTACCAGGCAGCGCAGAAGTCCGGGGATATCGAGCTGGCGCGCAGCATCCAGGAGGAGGAAGGGCCGAAGCTGCGCAACCGCATGGCCGTGGCCAACGCCAAGCAGCAGATTGCCGAGCTGGGGCATCAGGCCAAGAAGATCGAGGGCAATCGGCTCATGTCGGCCGATGCCAAGCGCGAGAGGCTGGACGAGCTCGAGGCGCGCAAGCACCAGGTGGCCCAGCGCCTGGCCGGGCTGACCGCTACACGCTGAGCGTGCCCTGGCGCAGGAACTGCCAGATGAAGCCGATGGCGCCCAGGGCGATGATGATCAGCCAGTAGGCCTCGATCATCGCCCGGCGCTGGGCTTTGGTGGTCAGCTGGAAGAACAGGACTGCTCCGATCACGAGCAGCCAGAAGAGGATGGCGGGCATGACGGCATCCTAGGCCAGAGGCCTGAATCGGGCAATCCGCACGGCGTGGCGACACCCGTCTGGGGTTCGACGCAACACAGCCATGCCGGAACACTGCTGGTAATCAAAACCAGCAAGGAATGTTCCCATGGCTGATCAGCTCTATCCCAAGGGCAAGGAGAAGATCCTCCGTGCCCAGGTCAACTTCGACAACGACACCATCAAGGCCGTGCTGGTGTCCAGCGACTACGCTTTCGCCGGCGCCCATGAATTCCTGACGCACCTCGGCGCGGCCGTGGTCGGCGAGGCCGTGGCCCTGGCCAACAAGAGCAGCGTCAACGGTGCTTTCGGCGCCGACGATCCGCTGTTCCTGGCGCTGCCCGCGGGGCAGACCGCCAAGGCCATGGTGGTCTACAAGGACACGGGCGTGGCCGGCACCTCTGCGCTGCTGGGCTACTTCGACAACATCACGGGCTTCCCGGCCGTGACCAATGGCGGCGACCTGCTGGTGCGTATCAGCACCGGCCCTTACCGCCTGTTCTCGCTGTAAGGAGCGCTTTGAATGGCGCACATCCTGGCGGCCCGGGTCGGGGCAATATCGAACTCTGTCGGTGCCGGAGCCATCAGCTTCGGGGCCGCGCTGGCGGCGCACAAGACTTTCAGCGCCGTGCTCAAGACAGGGGACACCACGGAGTACCTGATCTGCGCCGTGGATGGCAGCGGCGCTGCTTCCGGTGACTGGGAAGTGGGCGTGGGCACCTATTACGGGCCGACGGATGCCGGCGGGGAGCGTCTGGAGCGCACGGCCCCAGCAGAGAACTCCGCGGGATCGCCAGCCGGTATCGCCTTGAATTTCCCCGCCGGGGATAAGCAGGTCGTGATCACTCCGCTTGCATCCCGGCTCGCGGCCATGCCCAGCAATGGCAAACCTGGCCAGCTCCTGTGCACGCGCGGAGGGATGGACCTGTACTTCGCCGACTCTGTTGGCGCCGTCACCGAGTCGGGGAAGCTGACGCTGTATGTGCGCCCGGATGGCAATGATGCCAATGACGGCCGCACCGACACAGCAGCCGGCGCGTATCGCAACATCTGGCATGCCATTGTCGAGGCGTTGCGCTATGACCTGCGCCTGACCAGCATTGAAATCCATGTGGGTCACGGTGACTACTTTGATCCGCTCGAACCAGGCCAAGACTGGACGGCAGGCATCCATGTTCCCGAATTTGCTCGCTCCTTGCCTGGCTGCTTGTATGGCGGTGAGATCCGGATCTACGGCGATATTCAAGCGCCAGCGGCAGTGCGAACCGTATGGGCTGAGTCATCCGTTGGGGGGCTCTTTTTTGACGTGCGCGGATTCACCTTCGTGAATGGAATCGGGGCTTTCGGCGGACGATTGCGGGCGTTCAACAACATATTGGGTTCAGACGCCGAGGTGTCATACTATCCCGCATATGCTAGCGACGGCGGGTACTTGGAACTTTCCGATTGCAGCTTCCTGAACCCTGTATGTTCGGGACTTGTGCTGGCTGAAGGCCGCTCTTATGCGGAAATTTCGAATTGCACCTGCGCAGCCACTGATGTGACCTACGTCGCCGTTGTGGCTGATGGCTTTTCACACGTTAAGTTCTTGTACCAGGCAATTACAGGCTCGGCGACGGGGGTACGCTACAGGGTATCGAAGCAGTCGCTGATCGACACGGGCGGCCAGGGCGAGGCCGTGATTCCTGGCACCGAAGCCGGCGTGAGTGAGTCCGGCGGACTCGTCATCTGATCGGCGGGCCAATGACCGGCGCCATTGCCTCCACATCCATCGGCCACAGTGCCATCGCTGCTGGCGGCGCTCCCGCATCTGGAAGCGGGGAGGTCGAGCACCGTGCGGGCGGCCTGAGCGCCACGGCGTTCGGTGGCGCCAAGGCGCAGTTGCGGGCGCAGGCCGGCGGTGCCGAGTCATCCACCCGCTTCGGCGCGCTGGCTGCCACAGCCGCGGCCAGGGCCGGCGGCATTCAGATCACGCGCTTTGGCGCGCAGCAGTCTGCCATGCAGGTGAGGGCGGCCGGCGTGGCTGTTACGCGCTTTGGTGGGGCCGCGGCAAACGGCGTGTATGACCTTTCCTCTCTGGGACCTGTTGCGCGCTCGGGCTTTGATACGGCCCCGCCTCTACAGATGGTGCTCGGTCAACGCGAGGGCGAGCCGCTTTGCCGCTTTGGCGGCGCAAGGCAGGCGCTGCGCGTGCATACCCAGGGGCTGCTGAGCACACGCATTGGCAAGGTGAATGCGCTGGCCATCGTGCACGCCGGAGGCCGCGCGCCCATGGTTCGTTTCGGCGGATCGGGCGCGGCGGGGACGCTCGAGGTCGAGGCCGGGGGCCTGCAGCTGACGCAGTACGGCGGGCTGGCGCTGGGTGAAGTCCGGGTGCAGGCCCGAGGCATGGCGCCCGGCACGCGCTTCGGCCACCTGGTCATTCAACGGGGGCAGCGATGCTGACACTAGAAAAATTCACGGGCATCAACAATGTGCAGCCGGCCGAGCGCCTGCAGGCGACCGATCTGGTTTCGGCCTTGAATGTCGATCTGGGCCTGAGCGGCGAGCCGCGCCGCCGCGGTGGCTACGGTCAGCTCTCGGACGAATGTCACAAGAACCTGTACCAGGCGGACGGCTTTCTGCTGGCCACCGTGGCCGGCGACCTGACGGCTATCCACGAAGACGGCTCGCGCGTGCTGCTCTATGAGTCTCTGGGCATGAGTCGCCTGCACTACTGCGCATTGCCCGATGGCCGCGTGGCCTGGAGCAACGGCCTGATCAACGGCGTGACGGACGGCCGGGCCGCGACAGGGTGGGGCGTGCCGCTGCCCGAGTCCGCAGGCTTCGCTCAGGCCGTGGCCGGCGAGCTCGACCCCGGCCCCTATCTCTACCAGATCGCCTATGTGCGCCTGTCCGACCGCCTGGAGGGGGGCTCGGTCTTTGGTGGCCGGCTGGAAGTGCCCGCACATGGCGGCGTGCTCCTCACTGGCCTGCCCTGGCGCGAGGGGTTCGCCATCAATGTCTACCTGTCGGCGGCTGGCGGCGACCAGACGTTTCTGGCGGGATGCGCCTTGGGCGACGCGTTCAGCTACCTGGGCAAGACTGCCACCCTGGTGCTGCCCTGCCGCGTGGAGCAGGCGGGCCCGGCCCCCGTGGGCACGGCCATGGCCTGGTGGCGCACGCGCGCCCTGGTGGCCCAGGGCAATGTGCTGTGGGCGTCGCGCCCGCACGGCTGGGAGACCTTCAGCCGCACGCGCGACTTCAAGCAGTTCAGCGCCCCGATCACGCTGGTGCAGCCCGTGGACGATGGGATCTGGGTGGGTACCGAGAAGGAGCTGGCCTGGCTGGGCGGCGTGGACTTTGATGGGCTGGCCTACCGGCGCGCGATGGCCGCGCCCGTGGTGCCCGGCTCGGGCGTGGCCGTGCCTGGCGAGCTCGTGAGCCTGGGAGACGGACCAGGGCAGGGCGCGGCCATGGTGTGCATCGCCGGCGGCATGCTCGTGGCCGGCTTCAACGGCGGGAGCCTGGCCCGGCTGTCGCAGGAGCGCTATCGCACGTCGGCCCGCGAGGTGGCGGCCACGTTTCGGGTCGTGGACGGTATCCCGCAGTACATCGCCGTTCCGCAATGACGCTACTCAACAACCCCTCCTGGATCGGCCTTGACGGCACGCCCGTGACCGGGCGCACGCCGCCGCAGCTGCTCGTCCTTGAGGGGCGGCTGACGCAGGTGCAGCTGGCGGCGGTGCAGAGCCTCTACCAGCGCTTCTGCGCGGACCGGGCGGCGTCCGCCGTGCCGACGTTCGTGCGCGAGTACACCCTGAGCGACGGCTCGCGCGTGCGCTGCGAGTCGCGGTTCGGGATCGACCGCGCGCTGGTGTGGCCTGTCTCGCCCGAGCGGATGCCCGAGGATCGGCAAGGCATCGGCTACACGGTCTTTGTGGACGTGGCCTATGCGCCTGTCTATGACCGGGAGCTGGTCAACCTGCCGACCCCGCCGGACAAACCGCCTTACCCCAAGGAGCCAAAGTTTGAAGTGCCCATGCCTGAGCAG
>JAFAIY010000025.1 GCA_019236485.1 Comamonas sp.
GGCTGCACCGGCTATGGCGTGGAGCTGGACGATGCCAATGTGCTGGCCTGCACGCGCCGCGGCGTCAACGTGCTGCAGCTCAATCTGGAAGACGGCCTGGCCATCTTCGGCGACAACAGCTTCGACGTGGTGCTGCAGATCGACACCTTGCAGCATCTGCGCAATGCCGAGGTGATGCTGCGCGAGACCGCGCGCATAGGCCGCGCCGGCATCGTCGCCTTCCCCAATTTCGCGCACTGGAACAACCGCCTGTCGGTGTTGCGCGGGCGCATGCCGGTCACGCGCCGCCTGCCCTACCAGTGGTATGACACACCGAATATCCGCGTCGGCACCTACAAGGATTTCGAGGTGCTGGCGACCAAGAACCGGCTGCGCATTCTTGACTCCTTCGGCCTGCAGGACGGCAAGGTGGTGCGCTCCCTGCCCAATCTGCTGGCGACCACGGCGGTGTTCCACTTCGAGCATGCCTGACAGGCACCTCTAAAAGCATAGCTGCCGGCGCTGGGCTGCTATTGTCTTGGCGCTTGAAGCTCCTCAAGATCGAGGAAGCCATGGCGTTGGCAGCTATGAAAACCGCAGCTCAATGGCGCAGCCCACCGCGTGGCTTCCCCGGCACAGCTGGCAAATTTGTAAGTGATTGATACATAATCAATAGATCCCTCTGTTTTGATCTGTATCAAATGCGCGTGCCCTGCTGCATGCCGCGTCTTGCCTCCCCATGCGCTTTAGCTCTCGTCTGATCTTTTGCACGGCCGCGCCTGCAGTTTTGTTTGTGCTGGCCCTGCTCAGCAGCCAGTGGGGCCTCACGCGCACCCAGTCCGATTTCAACGACTACCTGAACAACAACCAGGCCGTGGTCACCCAGCTGCAGGAGCTGTATGCGCAAGGCCTGCAATCCGGCCAGGCGGTGCGCAACATCGTGCTCGACCCGGCCGACCAGCAGGCCGTGGAGAACCTGCACAAATCCCGGCAAGCCTTCGACGCCGCCTATGCCAATGTGCGTCAGCGGGTGCAGGGCACGGCCATGGAGGCCGCGGTCGGCGGCATGCAGGCCTTGCGCCAGGCCCAGTCCGATGCACAGGACAAGGTGGTCGCGCTGGCCAAGCAGGACCGCGACATGGCGGCCGCCGCGCTCAAGTCCCAGGAAATCCTGGCCTGGCGCAAGCTGCGCTCGGCCCTGCTCGATGAGCTGAAGGCCGCGCGCGAAGCCGCGGCCGCCTCGCACGAAGCCACGCGTCAGGCCGCCTGGCGCATGCAGCTCTGGGCCGCGGGCCTGGCCGTGCTGGCCGTGGTGGTGGCCGTGGCCCTGCTGTGGGTCATGGCGCGTACCATGCGCCGCGAGCTGGGCGGAGACCCGGCCGAGGCCCGCCAGGCCCTGCGCAGCGTGGCCGAGGGCGATCTCAGCGATGGCAGTGCCGGCCAGCAGGGCGCGGAGGGTCTGATGGCCGAGCTGCAGCGCATGCGCCAGTCCCTGCGCGAGCTGGTGCAGCGCGTGCATGGCGCATCGGTGCAGATGCATCATGCGTCCAGCGAAATCGCCCATGGCAATGCCGATCTCTCCGCGCGCACGGAAAGCCAGGCCTCGGCGCTGGAGGAAACCGCGGCCAGCATGGAGCAGCTCAACGCCACCGTGCGCCAGAATGCCGACAATGCCCAGACCGCCAACCAGCTGGCGCACAGCGCATCCCAGGTGGCGCAGCAGGGCGGTGCCGTGGTGGCGCGCGTGGTCGAAACCATGCAGGGCATCAACGACAGCAGCAACCGCATCGCGGACATCATCGGCGTCATCGACTCCATCGCTTTCCAGACCAATATCCTGGCGCTGAATGCAGCCGTGGAAGCTGCACGCGCCGGCGAGCAGGGCCGGGGCTTTGCCGTGGTGGCCAGCGAGGTGCGGGCCCTGGCCCAGCGCAGCGCCGATGCGGCCAAGGAAATCAAGAGCCTGATCAGCGCCAGCGTGGAGCGCGTGGCAAGCGGCAGCGCTCTCGCCGACCAGGCCGGCAGCACCATGGCCGAAATCGTCGGTGCCATCCGCCGCGTGACGGACATCATGGGCGAGATCAGCGCCGCCAGCGGCGAGCAAAGCGCGGGCGTGGCACAGGTGGGAGAGGCCATCACCCAGATGGACCAGGCCACGCAGCAGAATGCGGCCCTGGTCGAAGAAAGCGCGGCCGCCGCCGAGGGCCTGCGCCAGCAGGCCCAGGGTCTGCTGGAGGCGGTCTCGCGCTTCCAGCTCGAGCGCGGCGCCGTCGCCCTGCGCTGATCGCCGGCGGCGCTCCATGCCAGCGCCTGCGGCATAGCCAATGGGCTTGGCGCAAAATGGCGGGCATGGCGGCGGCCCGGTCCGCTGCCCTGCCATCAAGGAGCCGACCATGAACGCACGTCTTCCCGCCCAGCTGCTGCAGCCTCAGGCCGCGCTGCAGCACATCAGCGCGCAGTGGGATAGCAGCATAGTCCCCGAGCTGACCCACTACATCACCATCCCCGCCAAATCGCCGATGTTCGCCCCCGACTGGGAGCAGCAAGGCCATATCGCCACCGTGCTGCGCAATGCTGCGGCCTGGGTGGAGGCGCAGAAAGTGGCCGGGCTCAGGCTGGAGGTGATCCAGCAGCCGGGCCGCACGCCGCTGATTTTTTTCGAGGTGGACGGGACGGCCGAGAAAGCCGCCACCAGCCCCACGGTGCTGATGTACGGCCACCTCGACAAGCAGCCCGAGTTTGAAGGCTGGCGCAGCGATCTCGGCCCCTGGACGCCCAAGTACGAGGACGGCAAGCTCTACGGCCGTGGCGGTGCCGACGACGGCTACGCGGTCTATGCCAGCGTGGCGGCGATTCAGGAGCTCAAGCGCCAGAACGTGCCCCACCCGCGCATCGTGGCCATCATCGAAACCTGCGAGGAAAGCGGCTCGGCCGACCTCTTGCCCTATGTGGACGCATTGCGCCCGCGCCTCGGCGATGTGGGCCTGGTGATCTGCCTCGATAGCGGCGCCGGCAACTACGACCAGCTGTGGCTGACCACCAGCCTGCGCGGCATGGCCAGCGGCACGCTCAAGGTGCAGATCCTGACCGAGGGCGTGCACTCGGGCGATGCCTCGGGCGTGGTGCCCTCGTCGTTCCGCATCATGCGCCAGGTGCTGGATCGCCTGGAGGACAGCAAGAACGGCCGTGTGCTGCCGCAGAGCTTTCACTGCGAGGTTCCGGTCGATCGTCTGGCGCAGATCCGCGCCACGGCCGGCATTCTGGGCGAGGATGCCTATGCGCGCTTCCCCTGGGCGCACTATGACTGCGGCGGCTCGGCCAGGGTCTCGCTGCCGACCACGACCGATCCGGTCGAGGCGCTGGTGCGCCGCACCTGGGAGCCCACGCTCAGCGTGACCGGTGTGGACGGCATGCCCAGCCTGCAGAACGCCGGCAATGTGCTGCGCCCCTACACGGCCTTCAAGCTCAGCCTGCGCCTGCCGCCGCTGGTGGATGCGGCCGCCTGCGTGCAGGAAATGAAAGCGCTGCTGGAAGACAACGCACCCTACGAAGCCAAGGTGACCTGGGAGGGACTGTCGAGTTCCAGCGGCTGGAATGCGCCGGGCATGGATGGCTGGTTCGAGAAGGCGCTCAATGGCGCGAGCCAGGCCCATTTCGGCGCGTCCTGCGGCTATATCGGCCAGGGCGGCACGATTCCGCTGATGAATATGCTCAGCAAGGGCTTTCCCAAGGCCCAGATGATGGTCTGCGGCGTGCTGGGCCCCAAGAGCAATGCCCACGGCCCCAACGAGTTCCTCCACGTGCCCTATGCCAAGAAGCTCACGGCTTCGGTGGCCGAGGTGATCGCATCCATGGCGCGCGCGCAGGCCGAGACGGAGCCGGCCTGAGGCCGGGCGGAACCAGCCGCCGGCGCGGCGCTGTCAATGGCGTCAAAGCTCCGATTGACGGACCTGGCCCCAGCCTGCATGCTTGGGCGGCAACAGGAGTCGTCTATGAATGCCGCCGCTCAGGCCGAAATGCAGATCAGTCACCTGGCCGCCCCGGATGGCGTGCCGCTATGCGTGCGCGACTGGCCCGTACCCTCGGGGTATCGGGCAAGAGGCACGGTGCTGATCGTCCACGGCCTGGGCGAGCATGGCGGGCGCTACGAGATGCTGGCGCGCCAGCTCAATGCCTGGGGCTTTGCCGTGCGGGCCTATGACCATTACGGCCATGGCCTGTCGGGCGGTCCGCGCGGCGGCTTGAGCAGCGATACAAGACTGCTGGACGATCTGGCCGCCGTGCTGGACGCTACCTGTGCGGCGCAGCCCAGACCGCAGCCCCTGGTCTTGCTCGGGCATAGCCTGGGCGGGCTGGTGGCGGCCGACTTTGTGGCCGCGGGCTTGCGGCATGTGGACGGGCTGGTGCTGTCCTCGCCGGCGCTGGCCCTGTATCTGTCGGGGCTGCAGAAGGCCTTGCTGGGCAGCCTGCCCAGATTGCTGCCCAATCTGCGCGTGCCCAACGGCGTGCGCTCCAGCGATCTCTCGCACGATGCGGCCGTGGCCAAGGCCTATGACGCGGATGCGCTCAACCACGGCCATATCAGCGCACGGCTGGCGCGCTACATGCTCGACGCGGGCCCGCGCGTGCAGGCCAAGGCGCGCAACTGGTGTGTGCCCACGCTGCTGCTATGGGGCGGCCAAGACAAGCTGGTGGACCCGGCGGGTAGCCAGATGCTGGCCGACCATGCAC
>JAFAIY010000059.1 GCA_019236485.1 Comamonas sp.
GCGCCGCAGGCGCCGGTGTTTGCGGAGCGGGTGCGCGCCCCCATCTGGCTGCTGGTGCTGGTCACGCTGGCCGGCACCATGGCCATGCATGTCTTTGTGCCGGCCCTGCCGGTGGCTGGTGCGGCCCTGCACGTCTCGCCGGCCAGCATGCAGCAGACCATCACCCTGTATGTGATCGGGCTGGCCGTGGGGCAGCTGATCTAGGGCCCGATTTCCGACGCCTGGGGCCGCAGGCCCGCACTGCTGCTGGGCTTGAGCCTCTATCTGGGGGCCAGCCTGGTGGCGCTGTTCGCGCCCAGCCTGCAGTGGCTGCTGGCCGCGCGCCTGGTCCAGGCCCTGGGCGGGGCGGCCGGCATCACGCTGGGGCGAGCCATTGTGCGCGACACCTCGGAGCCCGCGCGCGTGACGCGCGATCTGGCCCTGCTCAATCTGCTGACCCTGGTCGGGCCGGGGCTGGCGCCCATCATAGGCTCCTATCTGGCCGAGCATTTCGGCTGGCGTGCCATCTATGTGTTCCTGGTCTGCATGGCCTGTGCCATGGTGGTCTGCAGCTGGCGCCTGCTGCCCGAGACCAATGCGCAGCGCCGCCCGATGGCGCTGGCCGGCATTGCCAGCGACTACGGGCGGCTGCTGCGCAACCCGGCTTTTGCGGGCTTTATGCTGGGCGGCGCCTGCTCGAGCACCCCTATCTGGCGACCGTGCCCTATATCGTGCACGAGCAGCTGGGCTATGCGATCAGCCAGGTGGGCTGGTTTGCGGCCGTGACCATTGTGGGCGCCAGCCTGGGCACCATGATCACGCGGCGCCTGGGCGCAAGTCTGCGGCCCCAGCTGTTCCTGTATGCGGGGGCGGGCCTGAGCTGCTGCATGGCGCTGTTGCTGCTGCTGGTACAAGGCCTGGGCGGCCTGAACGGTGCGCTGTTGGTGGCCATCACCTTCACCATGACCATGGGAGCGGGCATGGCCAGCCCGGCGGCGCTGTCGCGCGCGCTGAGCGCGGCGCCCGGGCTGCGGGCTCGGCCGCGGGGCTGTATGGCTTCGGCCAGATGGCCATGGGCGCCATCGGCACCCAGCTTGTGGGTTTGGGCGAGGACCCGGCCATGGCCTGCGCAGTCACGCAGATAGCGATCACGGCCGCGGCACTGGCCAGCTACCGGTTTGCGGTAGCGCGCCAGGCGGCCGGGGCGCAGGGCTAGCGCATGGCGCGGCGCAGCGCCGCGCTGCTCCAGTCCACGGCCATGCTCAACAGCAGCATGGCCAGGATCACCGTGCTGGCCTGCGCGTAGTGGAACAGGGACAGCTCGAAGTACAGCAGCTGACCCAGGCCGCCGGCGCCCACAAAGCCCAGTATCGCGGCCATGCGGATATTCATCTCCCAGCGGTAAAGGGTATAGGCCAGCAGCTGGGGCGCGGCGCCGGGCAGGGTGCCGTAACAGAACGCCAGCAGGCGGCTGCTGCCGCTCAGGCGCAGCGCGCGCGCGGGCGCTGCTGGCACGTTCTGCAAGGCTTCGGCATAGAGCCGGCCCAGCACCCCCGTCGTGTGCAGGGCCAGGGCCAGAGCGCCCGCAAACGGACCCAGGCCCACGGCCAGGGCCGTGATGGTGGCCCAGACCAGCTCGGGCACGGAGCGCAGTATGTTGAGCGCCGCATTCCACGGAGCACGCCAGCGCGGCAGGGCCAGCAACAGCCCGGCGCCGGCCGCGAGCAGGGTACCGACGATGGAGATCGCCAGGGTCTCCCAGATGCCCGTGGCCACCTTGAGCAGCCAGGGCTGGCTCAGGTCGGGAGGGAAGAAGCCGCGCACAAAATCGCCCATGCTCTGGGCCGCATCCGGGGTGAACAGCGCCGCCAGATCCATGTCCAGCAGGCGCAGACTGCCCCACAGGCCCGCGCAGCAAGCCATCAAAAACGCAGCGCTGCGCCAGCCAAATGGCAGGGCCCGAGCCGCGGGCAGGGTGTCGAGAGCGCGGCGCAGCCACCAGGACAGCAGGTCGGCCGCGGCCACCAGCAGCATAAAGGCCAGCAGAATGCTCGCGGCCTCGCCGCCGTTGAGCATCTTCATGGCCTGGTCCATGAGCTGGCCCAGGCCGCCCGCGCCCACAAAGCCCATGACCACCGAGGCGCGGATCGCGCATTCCCAGCGGTAGACGGTATACGAGGTCAGCTCCCTGGCCGCCTGCGGCAGCAGGCCGTAGAGCAGGGCCGGCAATCGGCCCGCGCCGCTGGCCGCCAGCGCACGGGCCGGTGCCGGGTCGGTGGATTCCAGGATCTCGGCATAGACCTTGGCCAGCATGCCGCCATAGGTCAGGCCCAGGGCCAGCACGCCCGCGGCCGGACCCAGGCCGAACACGCGCACAAAGACCAGGGCCCAGACCAGCTCGGGAATGCCGCGCAGCACGGTGAGCAGACCGCGGGCGACGGGGTTGAGCGTGACGCGTTCGCGCGCCGCACCGCTGGCCAGATAGGACAGCGGCACGGCCAGCACAAAGGCCAGAGCCATGCCGGCCGTGGCGATGGCCAGGGTCTCCAGCATGGCCCGGCCCAGATAGCCGAGGAATTCGCCGCCGGTTTCGGGCGGCAGAAAACCGGCGAGAAAACCGCCTATGACCTTGAGGTTGGCGGCATCGAAAAACGGCCGCAGCGAGAAACCCGAGGTCTGGAGCACAGGCCACAGCAGCACCAGCGCCAGTATCAGCCAGCCCAGCCGTGCGCGTGCGACGGGGTCGCGCGATGTCGAATCTAACGGCATGCGAGCACCGGAGGAATTGCCGGTGGCGTGGCGAGCGCGCAGGCCTTGGGGCCGGTTGTATCCATGCTGTGCAAGCTGCCGTCCGCATGGCCATACAGGGCTTGCAGCTGACCCTCGCCGACCCGGGCCGCGGGCAGGTCGAAGGCGATGCGGCCGTCGCGTATGCCGACGATGCGCGCAAAGCAGGACAGGGCCAGGTCCACCGCATGCAGGCTGGCCACCAGCGTGGCGCCGCGCGCCGCGGCTTCCTGCACCAGCAGCTGCACCGTGGCCAGGGACAGGGCCGGGTCCAGTGCGGACACGGGCTCGTCGGCCAGGATCAGCTCGGCCTGCTGGTAGAGCACGCGGGCAATGCCCACGCGCTGCAGCTGGCCGCCCGAGAGCTGGTCGCAGCGCGCGAACAGCTTGTCCTCGAGCTGCACGCGTGCCAGCGCCTCGCGCGCGCCGGCAATGTCCTGCGGGTAGGCCAACGAGGCCAGGGCCTTCCACAGCGGCCATTGGCCTAGCTTGCCGGCCAGCACGGCGGTGACCACGCGCTGGCGCAGCGGAATCGGCGCTGCCTGGTGCACCGTGCCTATGCGGGCACGCAAGGCCTTGAGCTCGCGTGCCGTCGACCGCGCGGACACGGTCTGCCCCAGCACCGTCATCCGGCCCGTCGTGGGCAGGTGAGCGGTGGCCATGGTGTTGAGCAGCGAAGTCTTGCCCGCGCCCGAGGGACCGATCAGCGCAATGCTCTCGCCCTGGTTCACGGACAGCTTGATGCCCGAGAGGGCGGCAAAGCCATTGGCGTGGGTCAGGCCCACATCGTCAAGCATGAGGCTCATGAGCCGAGTACTCTGAAAACAGTAGCTGCCAGCGCTTATTCAGCAAGCGCCGGCAGTCGAAAAGGTGAGAACCTGGCTTATTTGAGCAGGCCCGCCGACTTGGCGGCCATCTCCGTGCCCTCGTAGTTCTCGGGCTTGGTCGGGATGAACTTGGAGGCGCGCTGCAGCTCCATGATGGCCTTGTGCTCGGGCTTGGACGGGTCCAGCGCCAGGAAGGCATCGGTCAGCTTCTTGACGATGGCCGGGTCCAGATCGCCGCGCACGGTCCAGTTGTAGTCAAAGTAGGTGGGAGTGGTGGCAAACACGCGCACCTTGCTGGTGTCCACCTTCTTGGACTCGACCAGCTTGTCCCATACCGAGGTGTTGAGCACGCCGGCCTCGGCCTTGCCGGCGGCCACGAAGGCCACGGTCGCATCGTGCGCGCCCGAGTAGGCCACGGTCTTGAAGTCCTTCTCGGGGTTGATGCCGTCCTTGAGCAGGAAGTAGCGTGGCATCAGGCTGCCCGAAGTGGACGAGGGCGCACCGAAGGCAAAGGTCTTGCCCTTGAGGTCGGCCAGGGTCTTGATATTGGGGTCGGCGGTGATGAACTTGCTGGTGAACACCGCGTCTTCGGCGCGCTGGACGATGGGGATGGCCGTGCCATGGGTGCGGATCTTGGCCTGCACATAGGTGAAGCCGCCCAGCCAGGCCAGGTCCAGCTTCTTGGTGGCCAGCGACTCGACCACGGCCGCATAGTCGGAGACGGGGGTGAACACCACCTTCATGCCCGTGGCCTGGGACAGGTACTCGCCCAGGGGCTTGAACTTGCGCTGCAGCTCGGTGGGCGCTTCGTCGGGGATGGCCGAGACGCGCAGCACGGCGGGCGTGTCGGCATGGGCCAGGGAAGCCAGGGACGAAGCGGCGAGCGCGGCAACGGCCAGGCCGCGCAGCGCCGTGCGGCGCGCGAAGGAATGTGTCATAAATACTCCGTTCAAAAAGCCACCGCCGTCCGGGTACACGGCGGTTTAATCAAGTGGCGGCCCACGGTGGGTGGTGCAGCCGGGATGGGAGCGGTACGACAGACCGCTGGGGCGCATTGTGCGGCAGCGGGCAAAGCCCCGTCACCGGGTTTGGATAGAGCGCGCATGCAGTCCGGCCTTGACCGGGCGGCCCGGGCCGGTGTTTTCTTTGCACAACAGTGCCAGAGCACCGGCTTGGCAAGCCGCCGCATAAACGCCTACACTCGCCAGCCTTTACTCCACCTGCGTTATCCGCTCTCATTTTCGAGGTGCATCATGTCCCGCCGCAATCGTTTCTGCTAAACGACTTTGTCACACGCTGATCTCACAAGCGTGTGCGCTGCGGTGTACGTGGCGGTGGCATTCGGGTTGTTCTGATCTGAATGCGTCACCTCAAACAGGCTGTATGACTTTGCCTCCATACAGCGGCTGATTTTCTCCACTCCCTCCACGAATGTCGGAATGTGCGCTGCACAGGCCGGTCTGCATTCGCTGTCTTTGCCTCATCGCGGCACTGTCGTTGGTTTGTCTGCCATGTCTGATGCGCATGGCTTATTCCCTCTTTGGAAAGCACAACATGACTTCACAACATCTCTTCAATCTGGAGATTCTCAAATACCCGCGCACCCCGCATCTGAGCGGCTCGCGCCTGCAAGTGGGCGACCAGGGCGACGCCGTGCCCTACCAGGCGCTGGCGGGACGCCACATCGTGGTCGAGGAAAAGCTGGACGGCGCCAATGCGGCGCTGAGCTTTGGTGGCGACGGCAGCCTGCTGCTGCAGTCGCGTGGCCACTATCTGCAAACCGGGCAGATGGGCGGGCGCGAGCGCCAGTTCAATGCCTACAAGCAATGGGCCAGGACCCACGAGGCCGCGCTGATGGCGCTGCTGGACGAGCGCTACATCATGTATGGCGAGTGGCTGTACGCCAAGCATTCGCTGTTCTACGACGCGCTGCCGCACTGGTTTTGCGAGTTCGACATCTGGGATCGTTCGACCCGATGTTTTCTGGATACGCCGCGCCGCCATGCGCTGCTGGCCCAGGTGCCCGTGGTCTCCGTGCCCGTGCTCTACAGCGGCCTGGCGCCCAGGCGTGTGCAGGATCTGCTGGCGCTGCTCGCGCCTTCGCTGGCGCGCAGCGCGCGCTGGAAGTCCGTGTTCGAGGAGCAGGTGCACAGGCAGAAGCTGGATCTGCCTCTGGCCTGGCGTCAGACCGACGGCTCCGATCTGGCCGAGGGCCTGTACCTCAAGGTCGAGGAGGACGGCCGTACCGTGGCGCGCTACAAGTTCGTGCGCTCCGATTTTGTGCAGGTGATTCTCGAGTCGGGCTCGCACCACAGCGAGCGGCCCATCATCGCCAACGGCCTGCGC